>NZ_JBFUKR010000035.1:0-46264 GCF_056400745.1 Rhizobacter sp. P5_A1 | reverse complement strand
CCGCCAAAGCCGCCGCCGCCCGAGCGGCCGCCGCCGAAGCCGCCGCCACCACCGCCGGTGCGGCCACCGCCGCCGAAGCCGCCCGGGCGCTCTTCGCGCGGACGGGCTTCGTTGACGACGATCGCGCGGCCGTCGAGGGCCTGGCCGTTCATGCCGTTGATGGCCGATTGGGCCTCGGCGTCCGAGCCCATTTCCACGAAGCCGAAGCCCTTGGAACGGCCGGTGTCACGGTCCATCATGACCTTGGCGGACGAGACGCTGCCGTACTGCGCGAACGCCTGCTGCAGATCCTCGTCACGGATGTTGTATGAGAGATTACCGACGTAGAGTTTGTTGCCCATGGGAGAGCCCCTTTCCATTTCCTGAAGACCATGTGGAGCTTCTACCCATCGTGAACCATTCAAGCGAAGGCGCTGCTTCCATACACAGATTTGTGAATATAAGTGAATTGCAGGAAAGTATGCACAGGGCGAATGTTTAAAGTGTTGTTTTGGGGCCAGCCGCCGCGGGCCCTCCCACATCTGAAGCCGACCTCACTTTCACGATGCGCGAGCGCGACCCGCCGAGCGCCCGGAGCCCGCGCATCGCGAGCCTGGTGCCGAGCCTGACCGAACTGGTTTTCGCGCTCGGCCTGGGCGAACGCCTGGTCGCACGCACCGGCTTCTGCATCCATCCGGCCGACGCCGTGCGCGCGGTGCCCAAGGTCGGCGGCACGAAGGACGTGAACCTCGCGAAGCTGCAGCGCCTCGCGCCGACCCATGTGCTCGTCAACGTCGACGAGAACCGGCTCGACACGGCCGCGGCGATCCGCGCCTGGCCGAACCCGCCGCGGCTCGTCGTGACACACCCGAATGGCCCCGAGGACAACCTCGCGCTCACCGCGCAGCTGGTCGAGCACTTCGGCACGCTGCCCGGTGTGGCTGACCGCGCCGCAGCGCTGACGCAGGCGCTGCGCCACGAGCTCGATCTGACGCAGGCCGAGGGGCGTCCGCCGCAGCCGGTGCTCTACCTGATCTGGCGCGAGCCGTGGATGACGGTCGCGCGCGACACCTACATCGCCCGCATGCTCGGCCGGGTCGGCTGGCACACGCTGCCCGACGTGCAGGGCGGCGAAGCCGGTGCCGCGCGCTACCCGGTCGTGCGCGGCGGCGAACCCTGGCTCGCCGAGGTGCAGCACGTGCTGCTCAGCTCCGAGCCCTACCGCTTCGGCGACGCGCACCTCGCCGAAGCGCGGCGGCTCTGCCCGAACGCGCACGCGCGCCTCGTCGATGGCGAACTGCTCAGCTGGTACGGTGCGCGCGCCGTGGCGGGCCTGCGCTACCTGCGGGACCTCGCCGCGGCCCCGCGCCAGTGACACGCACGCACACGCGACAATCCCGCATGGAGATCTACAAGCCGCTGATCGCGCTGCTCGCGATCGTGAACCCGATCGGGGTGATCCCGTTCTTCATCCACTTCACGCAGGGCTTCACGCGCCAGCAGCGCCAGCGCACCTCGCGCATCGCGGCGCTCTCGGCCTTCGTCGTGATCGCGGTCAGCGCACTCGCCGGCTTGAAAATCATCGAGTTCTTCGGCATCTCGCTCGCGTCGTTCCAGGTCGGCGGCGGCCTGTTGCTGCTGATGTCGGCGATCCAGATGCTGAACGCGCAGCCGGCCGAGAGCCGCAAGGACGACCTGCACCAAGGCAGCGACAAGGCCGACGCCGGCGCCAGCATCGCGATCGTGCCGCTGACAATCCCGCTGCTGACCGGCCCGGCGTCGATCTCGACGATGATCATCTACGCCGACAAGACCCGCCACTGGTGGCAGCTCGGCGTGCTGGTCGGCTACGGCGTCGTGATCGGCCTGGCGGTCTGGATCGCGTTCAGCCTGTCGGGGCGGATCGCGAAGGCGCTCGGCCAGACCGGCATCAACGTGATGACCCGGCTGATGGGGCTGCTGCTTGCGGCGCTCGCGGTCGAGGTGATGTCCGACGGCCTCGTCAAGCTGTTCCCGGTCCTCGCCGGCGCTGCACACTGACACCATGAGCGAATCCATCTATGACTACATCGTCTGCGGCGGCGGCACCGCAGGCTGTCTGCTCGCGAACCGCCTGAGCGCCGACCCGGCCAAGCAGGTGCTGCTGATCGAGGCCGGCGGCAACGACGACTACCTCTGGGTGCACGTGCCGGTCGGCTACCTGTACTGCATCGGCAACCCGCGCACCGACTGGCTGTACTCGACCGACGCCGATCCGGGCCTGAACGGCCGCAGCCTGCGCTACCCGCGCGGCAAGGTGCTCGGCGGCTGCAGCAGCATCAACGGGATGATCTACATGCGCGGCCAGGCGCGCGACTACGACGGCTGGGGCACCGGCGACGGCTTCGGCGCCAACCCCGGCTGGAGCTGGCGCGAGTGCCTGCCGCACTTCCTGAAGCACGAAGACTTCTACAAGGGCGCCGACGCCTTCCACGCGTCGCCCGGCTTCGATCCGACCGGCGCGCGCCCCGGCGGCGAATGGCGCGTCGAGCGCCAGCGGCTGCGCTGGGACGTGCTCGACGCGTTTGCACAGGCCGCGCAGCAGGCCGGCATCCCGCACAGCGAAGATTTCAACCGCGGCGACAACGAAGGCGTCGGCTACTTCCACGTCAACCAGAAGGCCGGCATCCGCTGGAACGCGACCAAGGCCTTTCTGCGTCCGGCGCAGAAGAAGCGCCAGAACCTGCAGGTCTGGACCGGCGCGCAGATCGGCCGCGTGCTGACCGAGACGCGCGACGGCGCCACGAGCGCCATCGGCGTCGAGGCGCTGCCGGTCGACGGCGCGCCGCCGGTGCGCGCGCGCGTCGCGCCCGGCGGCGAGGTCATCCTCAGCGCCGGTGCGATCGGCACGCCGCAGATCCTGCAGCTCTCCGGCATCGGCGCACCGGAGTTGCTGAACCGGCTCGGCATCCCGGTCACGCACGCGCTGCCCGGCGTCGGCGCGAACCTGCAGGATCACCTGCAGATCCGCGCGGTCTACGGTGTCGACGGTGTCAAGACACTGAACACGACGTCGGCATCGTGGTGGGGCAAGGCGCTGATCGGCGCCGAGTACGTGCTGCGGCGCAGCGGCCCGATGAGCATGGCGCCGTCGCAACTCGGCGCGTTCACGCGCAGCGACCCGTCGCAACCGCACCCGAACCTCGAGTACCACGTGCAGCCGCTGTCGCTCGACGCGTTCGGCGAGCCGCTGCACGGCTACAACGCCTTCACCGCGAGCGTGTGCAACCTGAACCCGTCGAGCCGCGGCGCGGTGCAGATCAAGTCGCCGGCCCCGCAGGATGCGCCGAGCATCGCGCCGCGCTACCTCGCGACCGATACCGATCGCCTGATCGCCGCGAACAGCCTGCGCCTGACGCGCCGCATCGTCGCGCAGCCCGCGCTCGCGAAGTACCGGCCGCAGGAGCTCAAGCCCGGCCCGCAATACGACACCGACGCCGAACTCTGGAAGCTCGCCGGCGACATCGGCACGACGATCTTCCACCCGGTCGGCACCGCGAAGATGGGCCCGGCCGCCGACCCGATGGCCGTCGTCGACGCGCGGCTGCGCGTGCACGGCATTCGCGGCCTGCGCGTCGTCGACGCCAGCGTGATGCCGACGATCACGAGCGGCAACACGAATTCGCCGACCTTGATGATCGCCGAGCGCGCAGCAGGCTGGATCCTCGGCCAGCCCTGCTGAAAAGCTAAGCAGGATTTCGTGGTTCACGGCAGCGCCCGCGCTGCCTACAGTGAAAAGCCTCCGATCCCACGCTGGCCTCACGATGAACCCGAAATCGACTCTCTTCTCCCTCGGCGCGCCGACCCTGGCTGCCCTCGCGCTGGCCTTCGCCGCACTGCCATCGCGTGCCGACACCACGCTGCTGAACGTCAGCTACGACCCGACGCGCGAGCTGTACCAGGCCTTCAACGCCGCGTTCGCGAAGCAGTGGAAGGCGAAGACCGGCGAGACCTTGACGGTGCGCCAGTCGCACGGCGGCTCCGGCAAGCAGGCGCGTGCGGTGATCGACGGGCTCGAGGCCGATGTCGTCACGCTCGCCCTCGCCTACGACATCGATGCGATCCACGACCACGGCAACCAGATTCCGGCCGACTGGCAGAAGCGCCTGCCGAGCAACGCCTCGCCCTACACCTCGACGATCGTGTTCCTGGTGCGCAAGGGCAACCCGAAGAGGATCACCGACTGGGCCGATCTGGCAAGGAGCGGCGTCGACGTGATCACGCCGAACCCGAAGACCTCGGGCGGCGCGCGCTGGAACTACCTCGCCGCCTGGGGCTACGCGCTGAAGCAGCCGGGCGGCAACGCCGACAGCGCGAAGAACTTCGTCAAGCGCCTGTACGCGAACACCAAGGTGCTCGACTCCGGCGCGCGCGGCTCGACGACGACCTTCGTCGAGCGCGGCATCGGCGATGTGCTGATCGCATGGGAGAACGAGGCCTACCTGTCGGTCAAGGAGCTCGGCCCGGACAAGTTCGAGATCGTCACGCCGAGCTTGTCGATCCTCGCCGAGCCGCCGGTCAGCGTCGTCGACAAGAACGTCGACAAGCGCGGCACGCGCAAGGCCGCGACCGCGTACCTCGAGTACCTCTACTCGCCCGAGGGCCAGGAGATCGCCGCGAAGAACTACTACCGGCCGCGCGACGCGAAGGTCGCCGCCAGGTACGCGAGCCAGTTCGCGCCGGTCAAGCTGCTGACGATCGACGCCGATTTCGGCGGCTGGCGGGCCGCGCAGAAGACGCACTTCGACGACGGCGGCGTGTTCGACCAGATCTATGCACCGGGCGCGAAGTAGGCCCTTCCAGCGCAGGTGTAACACCTAGCGCGACCGCGGTTCGCGGGTCTATGCTTTCGGGGCTGCGGCGGCTGCGCCGCGCGCGATTCAGCCTGTCATGCCTCCTGAGATACGTCCCGACGCTTCTGCGGCCGAACTGCGCGGCAAGGTCTTGTACATCGAGGATGTGCCGTTGAACTACCTGATGGTCGAGGCCAACCTCGCCCGCCATCCGGGGATCCAGCTGATCCATGCGGCGACCGGTCTCGAGGGCGTGCGCATGGTGCGCAGCGAGGACCCCGACTTCGTGTTGCTCGACATGCACCTGCCCGACATCTCCGGCCTCGAGGTCGTGCGCATGTTGAGTGTCGACATTGCCGACCGCCACCTGCGCGTGACGATCCTGACCGGCGACAGCCTGTCGATGGACATCATCAAGGCGATGAGCCTGGGTGCGTTCGAGTACCTCGTGAAGCCGGTGAAGCCGGAGGTCCTCGAGGCCAGCGTGCGGCGCGCGCTGACCACGCGCCGCGCGAACGAGATGTCGAAGCCGGGCTGAAACGCCGGCCCGCGTTTCGTCAGACCCGAGCCAGCGCCTGCTTCAGATCGGCGCGCAGGTCTTCGAGGTCTTCGACGCCGACCGACAGCCGCACCAGCGCGTCGCCGATGCCGAGCCGCTTGCGCGTCTCGGCCGGGATCGTCGCGTGCGTCATGATCCCCGGGTGCTCGATCAGGCTCTCGACGCCGCCCAGGCTCTCGGCGAGCGCGAAGATCCGCACCGCCTCGAGAAAGCGCCGCGTGCCGGCGAGGTCGGTGCGCAGATCGAGCGAGATCATGCCGCCGAAGCCGCCGCGCATCTGGCGCTTCGCGAGCGCGTGCTGCGGGTGCGACTCGAGGCCCGGATAGTGCACGCGCTCGACCTGCGGCTGCGCCTCGAGCCACTGTGCCAGGTCGAGTGCGCTGGCGACATGCCGCTGCATGCGCAGCGCCAGCGTCTTGACGCCGCGCAGCGCGAGGAAGCTGTCGAACGGGCCGGCGATCGCGCCGACCGAGTTCTGCAGAAAGCCCAGGCGCTCGCGCAGCTCGTTCAGCCGCGCAGCCTCCTTGCCCATGGACTTGGCAACTACGGCGACGCCGCCGATCACGTCCGAGTGGCCGTTCAGGTACTTGGTCACCGAGTGCACGACCACATCGAAGCCGAGCTCGAGCGGGCGCTGCACGTACGGGCTCGCGAAGGTGTTGTCGGCGACCGTGACGATGCCGCGCGCGCGGCAGATCTCGGCGATCGCGTGCAGGTCGGCGAGACGCAGCAGCGGGTTCGTCGGCGTCTCGACCCAGACCAGCTTCGTGTCGGGGCGCAGCGCAGCGAGCAGGTTCTCCGGGTCGGTCAGGTCGGCGTAGTCGAAGCGCAGTCCGGCGCTGCGCCGGCGCACCTTGTCGAACAGCCGGAAGCTGCCGCCGTACAGGTCGTCGCTGGAGACGACGTGTGAGCCGGCGTCGACGAGCTCGAGCACGGTCGAGATCGCCGCGAGGCCGGATGCGAACGCGAAGGCCTGCGCGCCGCCTTCGAGATCGGCGACGCAGCGCTCGAACGCGAAGCGCGTCGGGTTGTGCGAGCGGCCGTAGTCGTAGCCCTTGTGCACGCCGGGGCTGCTCTGCACATAGGTCGAGGTCGCATAGATCGGCGGCATGATCGCGCCGGTCGTCGGGTCGGGCGACTGGCCCGCGTGGATCACGCGCGTGTCGAAGCCCAGGCCTTCGGTGTTCTTGTGTTGTTCATGGCTCATTCGAGCGTCCTCCTCAGGTGGTTCAACAGGTCGACGCGCGTGATCAGGCCGTGAAAGCCCTGCGCGTCGGCGACGATCGCGACCAGGCCGCGATCGAGCACCGCTTCGAGTTCGGCGAGGCTCGCGCCGGGTGCGAGCGTCGACGGCGCATCGGTCATCGCGCTCGCGACCGGCGACCGAAAGCGCCCGGCATCCTCGTGCACGCTGAGCAGCAGGTCGGACTCATCGATCACGCCGACGAGGCGGTCGCCGTCGAGCACCGGCAGCTGCGAGACATCGGCCAGCCGCATGCGCTGGAACGCGGTCAGCAGCGTCTCGTCCGGCGTCACGCTGACGACACCGCCCTCCTCGGCGCGGCGCGCGACGATGTCGCGCAGGTCGCCGTACTGCGGCCGGGCGAGCAGGCCCTGGTCGATCATCCAGGCGTCGTTGTAGACCTTCGACAAGTAGCGCGTGCCGGTGTCGCAGACGAAGCTGACGACGCGCTGCGGCGTGGTCTGCGCCCGGCAATACTGCAGTGCCGCGGCCAGCAGCGTGCCGGTCGACGAGCCGCCGAGGATGCCCTCGCGCTGCAGCAGCTCGCGCGCCATGCCGAAGCTCTCGGCGTCGGGGATCGAGTACGCCGCGCGCACGCCGGAGAAATCGGCGATCGCCGGCACGAAGTCTTCGCCGATGCCCTCCACGGCCCACGCGCCGGCCTCGCCGACCGCGCCGCTGCGCGTGTACTCGGCGAGGATCGAGCCGACCGGGTCGGCGAGCACGAACGCGAGCTTCGGGTTCACGCGGCGGAAGAAGCGCGTCAGCCCGGTCAGCGTGCCCGACGATCCGACGCCGACGACGATCGCATCGAGGTCGTGCCCGGTCTGTTCCCAGATCTCGGGCCCGGTCGTGGTCTCGTGCGCGAGCGGGTTGGCCGGATTGTTGAACTGGTCGGCGAAGAACGAGCCGGGGATCTGCCGGGCGAGTGCCGCGGCACGGTCCTGGTAGTAGTCGGGATGGCCGCGGCCGACATCGGAGCGCGTCATGTGCACTTCGGCGCCCATCGCCTTCAGGTGCCGCACCTTCTCGGTCGCCATCTTGTCGGGCACGACCAGCACGACGCGGTAGCCCTTCGCGCGCGCGACCAGCGCGAGGCCCAGGCCGGTGTTGCCGGCCGTCGCCTCGACGACGGTGCCGCCGGGGCGCAGGCGGCCGTCGCGCTCCGCGGCGTCGATCATCGCGACGCCGATGCGGTCCTTGATGGAGCCGCCCGGGTTCTGCGATTCGAGCTTCAGGAACAGCGTGCACGGGCCGGTGTCGAAGCGCGTGACCTTGACGAGCGGCGTGCGCCCGATCAGCTCGAGCACCGCGGGCGGCGAGGGTTGCTTGGGCATGGTGGTCCTTCCGCTTCAGCCGGCGGCGAAGCGATCCGTCGCGCGCACCAGCCGGTCGAGGATGCCGGGCTCCTTGAACGCGTGGCCGGCGTCGAGCACGAGCTCGAAATCGGCCTGCGGCCACGCGCGGTGCAGCTCCCACGCGGTCTTCGCCGGGGTGCAGACATCGTAGCGGCCCTGCACGATCACGCCGGGGATGCCATGCAGCTTGTGCGCATCGCGCAGCAGCTGGCCTTCGTCGAAGAAGCCGCGGTTCACGAAGTAGTGGTTCTCGATGCGCGCGAACGCGAGCGCGTAGTGCGGGTCGCTGTGCGTCGTGTCGATCGCCGCGTCAGGCAGCAGCGTGATCGTGCGGCCTTCCCACTGGCTCCAGGCGACCGCGGCAGCGCTGCGGGCCGCTTCGTCGGCGCCGGTCAGCAGGCGGTGGTAGGCCGTCATCAGGTCGTGCCGCTCGGTCGGCGCGATCGGCGCCACGAAGTGCTCCCACTCGTCCGGGAACAGCCACGACGCGCCCTCCTGGTAGAACCAGCGCAGCTCGTCGCGACGCAAGGTGAAGATGCCGCGCAGGATCAGTTCGCTGACACGCGGCGCGTGCGTCTGTGCATACGCGAGCGCGAGCGTGCTGCCCCACGAACCGCCGAAGACGAGCCAGCGCTCGACGCCGGCCAGCACGCGCAGCCGCTCGATGTCGGCAACGAGGTGCCAGGTCGTGTTCGCGTCGAGCGAGGCATGCGGTGTCGAGCGCCCGCAGCCGCGCTGATCGAACAGCGTCACGCAGTATTTGGCCGGGTCGAACAGGCGCCGCTGCTCCGGGCTGCAGCCGCTGCCGGGGCCGCCGTGCAGGAAGACCGCCGGCTTGCCGCGCGGATTGCCGCAACGCTCCCAGTAGACGAGATGGCCGTCGCCGACATCGAGCAGGCCGTGCTCGAACGGCGCGATCGCCGGGTAGAGCTGCGCCAGCACGGTCATGTGCGCACCCCACCCATCACGAAGCCGGGCAGGCGGCGCCGCTCGCGATCCAGGCCTCGATCAGCTGGCCGAACTGCGCCTGCGTGCCGGGTGCCGGCGCGCGGTTGGCGCCGGGGTTCCAGGCCCAGCCGACGAGCGCGTCGTGGCCCATGTGCTCCTGGATCTGCGCCAGCGATTTGCCGCCGTTGCGCTTGCGATCCTTGACCTGCGCGCAGATCTGGCCGAGCGACTTGCCCTGCCACGCCATCGTGAGCGGCGCGAGGTGCCATTGCGGATGGCCTGGCACGCCGGCGGGCGCGAAGTTCGCGCCCTGGTGGCAGGTCATGCAGCGCAGCGCGGTGGCGCCCATGTTCGCCTGGCCGCGCACGACCATCGGCTGGTGCAGGTGCATGTCGTCGCCCTGCGTCGGGCGGTCGCCGTTCGGGTGGCAGTTCTGGCAGCGCGGGCTCAGGATCACCTTGCCGGCCTCGGTGAACAACGCGCGCGAACGCTCGGTCTTGTCGGCGATCGATTCGAAGCTTTGCGGGCTGCGCAATTCGCTCGTCTGGCCGAGCGCGGCGCCGGCCGCAAGGCAAGCCAGAAGGGCCACTCCGACAGTGGTAACAGGAGGTAGCGTGGGTCGCATCGATGGTCTCCCGCACGTTTTTCGAAGCGCGAGCATACTGCCGCTCTCGGTTTTTTACAGGAGCCTGCGATGCCTGTTTCGCTCAACGTCAATGGCCAGCTCCGCGAGCTCGATGTCGACCCCGAAACACCGCTGCTGTGGGTCATCCGCGAAGACCTCGGCCTGACCGGAACCAAGTACGGATGTGGCGTTGCGCAGTGCGGCGCGTGCACCGTGCATGTCGACGGCGACACGATGCGCTCATGCGCTGCGCCGGTCGGCGCGCTCGCGGGCCGCAAGGTCACGACGATCGAGGGGTTGTCGTCGCGCGCCGCGAAGGCCGTGCAGAAGGCCTGGGTCGATCTCGATGTCGTGCAGTGCGGCTATTGCCAGTCGGGCCAGATCATGTCGGCGACCGTGCTGCTCGAGCAGAAGCCGAAGCCGACCGACTCCGACATCGATCACGCGATGGCCGGCAACATCTGCCGCTGTGCGACCTACCAGCGCATCCGCGCCGCGATCCACGCGGCGTCGAAGCAGCTGGCCGCTTGAGGAGGACGCACGATGCACCCGCTGATGCAAGCCATGAACTCCCCGGCGCGGCGCGCGCTGTTCGACGCCGCATCGGGCCTGCCGCCGGTCGCCGTCGCCGGTGTCGGCGTCACGCGGCGCGCCGTGCTCGCCGGTGCCGGCAGCGGCCTGCTGATCGCCGTCGGCGGCCTGTTGCCCGGCCGCGCGCAGGCGGCGGTGCCCGGTGCCGAGGGCGCGGCCAGCGGCCCGCTCGCGCCGAACGCGTTCGTGCGCGTCGGCACCGACAACCTGGTCACGATCGTCTGCAAGCACCACGAGATGGGCCAGGGCAACACGACCGGCCTGGCCTCGATGGCGGCCGACGAGCTCGATGCCGACTGGACGCTGGTGCGCACCGAGTACGCGCCGTCGAACGCCAAGCTCTACGCGAACCTCGCGTTCGGCGACATGCAGGGCACCGGCGGGTCGACGGCGATCGCGAACTCGTACCTGCAGATGCGCACGGCCGGCGCGACCGCACGCGCGATGCTGGTCGCCGCCGCAGCGCAGGCCTGGCAGGTGCCGGCCGGCGAGATCAAGGCCGAGAAGAGCGTGCTGAGCCACGCCTCCGGCAAGCGCGCGAGCTACGGCGAGATGGCCGCCGCCGCCGCGCAGCAGACGCCGCCCGAGAAGCCGGTGCTGAAGACGCCGGCGCAGTTCACGCTGATGGGCAAGGCGCGCGCGACGCCGCGTGTCGATTCGCCGTCGAAGTGCAACGGTACCGCCGTCTACACGATCGACGTCAAGCTGCCGGGGCTGCTGACCGCGGTCATCGCATGGCCGCCGTCGTTCGGCGCGAAGCTGGTGTCGTTCGACGCCGCAGATGCGAAGAAGGTCAACGGCGTGACCGATGTCGTGCAGGTGCCCGAAGGGGTCGCGGTCGTCGCGAAGGGCACCTGGGCCGCGCTGCAGGGGCGGCGCGCGCTGAAGGTGGTGTGGGATGAAGCCGAGAGTGCGAAGCTCGACTCCGACGCGCTGCTCGCGCAGTACCGCACCCAGGCCGCGCAGCCCGGCAAGGCGTTCGCGCGCCCGGCCGAGGGCCAGGCCGCGCCGGCGCCGGCCGCGAAGACGGTCGAGGCGGTCTACGAATTCCCGTTCCTCGCGCACGCGACGATGGAGCCGATGAACTGCGTCGCGTGGCTGCACGACGGCGAGCTCGAGACCTGGAGCGGCCACCAGTTCCCGACCTTCGACCACATGTTCGCCGCGAAGGCGGCGGATCTGCCCATGGAGAAGGTCAGGCTGCACACGCTGGTCTCGGGCGGCAGCTTCGGCCGGCGCGCGAATGCGTGGAGCGACTTCACGGTTGCCGCGGTCAATGTCGCGAAGGCGATCGACGGCCGCGCGCCGGTGCGCCTGCAGTACTCGCGCGAGGACGACATGGGCGCGGGCCTGTACCGGCCGATGTACGTGCACGCGGTCAAGGCCGGCCTCGATGCGCAGGGCCGCATCAGCGGCTGGCAGCACGCGATCGTCGGCCAGTCGATCCTTGCCGGCACCGCGATGTCGATGCTGATCAAGGACGGCATCGATTCGACCTCGGTCGAAGGCGTCTCGCCGACGCCCTACGCGCTGCCGATGATGAGCGCCGACCTGCACTCGCCCGAGCTCGCGGTCAAGCCGCTGTGGTGGCGCTCGGTCGGCAACACGCACACCGCGTACGTGATGGAAACGATGATGGACGAGCTCGCCCGCGCTGCGGCCAAGGACCCGCTCGCGTTCCGCCTCGCGCTGCTCGGCAAGAGCGAGCGCGCCGCCGGCGTGCTCAAGCTCGCGGCCGCGAAGGCCGGCTGGGGCAAGCCGGGCCGCGCCGGCTTCGCGCAGGGCATCGCGATGCACGAATCCTTCGGCTCGTTCGTCGCCCAGGTCGCCGAGGTCTCGATGAAGGGCGGCAAGGTCAAGGTCGAGCGCGTCGTCTGCGCGGTCGACTGCGGCGTGCCGGTCAACCCGGACGTGATCCGCGCGCAGATGGAGGGCTGCATCGGCTTCGCGCTCGGTGCGCTGTACTACGGCGAGATCGACGTGAAGAACGGCCGCGCCGCGCAGCGCAACTTCGACACCTACAAGTCGCTGCGCATCCACGAGATGCCGAAGGTCGAGGTCTACATCGTGCCGAGCACGGCCGAGCCGAGCGGCGTCGGCGAGCCGGGCGTGCCGCCGCTCGCGCCGGCGGTCGCGAACGCGGTCGCGCGCCTGGGCGGGCCGAAAGTGCGGCGCCTGCCGTTCAGCCGCGCCGGGCTGGTCGCGGCCTGAGCGGCCTGATCTCGTAACGTCGGCGCGCCGCCCGGCGCGCTGGTAAGGACGCCGCCTACAGCCGTGCGGCCACTCGGCCGATTCTGCGCCGCCCGGGCGAACCCGAAGCTGGGCTCACCCGGTGCGGGCGGTCGTGCGCCGTCTGCGGTGGCAACGCACATCAAGGAGATCCATCGTGCTCTACACACTCGTCGTCGTCCTGCTGGTTCTGTGGCTGCTCGGCCTGGTGACCTCGTTCACCGCGGGTGGCCTGTTGCACATCCTGCTCGTCGCCGCGGTCGTCGTGCTGATCTACCAGCTCGTCACCGGCCGGCGCGGCGTGTAGCGAGCGAGCCTGGAGGAACCCCGGGCGCGAAAGACGGTCAGAGTCTTCTGCGGGCCGCTGCTCCCCGCGCGGCGCGGTGCCCGGCCCGCGAGGAGAGTTCCGATGACCAGCATCACCCGCAAGACCGCCGGCCGGATCGCCGTTCAAACCCTCGTGATCGCTTGCGCATCGCTGGCGCTGGCCGGCACCGCGCAGGCGCAGCACCACGGCAGCTTTCATGGCGGTGGCGGTCATTTCGCGCACGGCGGCGGCGGTCACCACCACGGCGGCAGCGGGTGGGTCTGGGGCGGCCTCGGGCTGGGCCTCGGGCTCGGGCTGGCGAGCTACTACAACACCTATCCCTGGTACGTCGTCGATCCGGGCTACGTGATCGTCGATCCGCCGGTCGTCTACGAGAACGTGCGCCCGATCTACGGCACCCCGGTCCCGGCGCGCTCGGCGCAGCCGGTGATCTATCCGCGCAACGGCCAGAGCGCCGCGAAGACCGACGCGGATGCCAATGCCTGCAGCCAGTGGGCCGGCCAGCAGCCGAACGCGACGACCGACGCCAGCGTGTTCCAGCGCGGCATCGCGGCCTGCATGGATGCGCGCGGCTACACGGTGCGCTGAAATTGACGACCCCAGGCCGCGTCTCGTCGCCGAGCGCCGCGAACACCGCCGCCGAGACGCGCAGCGCCGAGGTCTTCAGCGCCGCCTTCGGCGCCCTAGCCGGCGTCGACATGCTGCTCGTCGTCGGCTCGTGCGAGTAGTCGCCAGCGCATCGAGAGCCGGCGCTCGGGTTCGATCTCGACGATCTGCGCGTTGAAGACCAGGTGCTCGTAGCCGGGCACCGTGAAGCGCCCGCCGAAACGTTGCATGTATCGCATCAGCGGGAAATGGCTGGAAACCTGGCGCCGTTCGGCTCCAGCGGCAAGCGCAAACCATTCGTCAGGTAGCTGACGGTTCGGTAGAAGCCGGCCAGCATCAGCAACTCGATCATCGCCTCCTCGGCGAAGCTCGCGCGCAGCGATCGCCACAGGTCGTCGTCGATCGAGCTGTCGCGATGCAGGGCGTCGCACAGCTGCAGCAGCACCCGATCGTCGGCGCTCCAGCAGGCGTCGTCGGGGCCGCCGTGAACGAGCGAGTGGGTCTGCTGCGGCGTCAGCCCGATGCGTCCTCCGAAGAGCGCGATGTGAACGCCCCATTCGTACTCGGACCGGCAAAGCGCCGTGGTTCGATCGATGACGATCTCCCGTTGCCTGAGCGTCAAGTGGCCGCGGTCGAGCAACCCGGCGGCGAAGAACTTGGTGAACAGGCGCTCGTCGCGCGCCAGGCTCGTGAACAGCACGAGAGGCGGAACGCCGGGTGGCATCGTTCGGTCGAGCCAACCCTGCACAGCCGCGCTGAAAGGCGCCTGCGCCGGCGCAATGCGTGAAGTCGCCATTTCTGCCGCCTGCTACAGTTTCGATAGCACATCGTAGGCAGGCTGCTATGAAAAGTAAAGCAAGCGTTCCGGCGCTCGGTCGCCCGGTTCGCGGCTCCAGGACGGGCCGCCCCATCATGGTGGCGCTCGACCTGCTCGGGCGGCGCAGCGCGTTGCGGGTCCTGTGGGAGTTGCGGGGCGACGCGATGACCTTCAGGGCGCTGCAGGAAGCCGCCGAGACGAACCCCAGCCTGCTGAACACGCGGCTGAAGGAGCTCCGCACGGCGGGACTGGTCGAACACGCGGGCGCCGGCTATTGCCTGACGGGCTCCGGGCAAGACCTGCTGCGCGCGATCCAACCCTTGTCAGAATGGGCACATCGCTGGGGAACCGCCCTTGCGCCCAAGAGATAGGACCGTCCGCATGCAAAGAAGCCATCTGCTCGCCGTGGTGCTGAGCGCTCTGACGATCTCCGCACAGGCGGCCGATCCGACTTACTTCAGGTTCAGCGAACTGCTCGAATCGGGCTCGGCGAAGGACCTTCTGGATGATCCCTCGGTGAAGCTGTATTGGGGCGGGCAGCCGACGCCGGACTTTGCCGAAGTGGCGCGCCCGGATACCTACACCCGATCGAGCATCAGCATCAGCCCGTTCGGGGGTTCCCGGCGGCACTGTGTCGAGGCCTTCGAGAAGGCCCTGAATGCCATGGTCGCCGAGGCCCGCGCTCGCGGGTACGACGCCGTCATCGACATTCGGGCCGCCCGCGACGGGAAGCCTTCGGACGATCCGGCAGGCTTCAGTTGCAAGCCGGGCTACAAGACGACCGAGGTGCCGATGATCGGCGCGTTCGCGATGACATCGGCCGCGATGCAACGCGCGGCCGAGGCGGAGGAGCGCTCGGCCAGGCCTCCCGCCCGGCCGCCGGTGGCCGGAGCCGTCTTCGTGCCGCTGGATGCGATCCTGAGCTCTCCCGAGGCCACGGCCATTCTCGGTCCAGACATCGCTGCCCACTGGGGCATCAAGGCGCCGGCGTACAGCCAGCGCCATGGTCCCGACGAGTACGCGGAGGAAGCCGACATCGGAAAGCTTCGCCACGAAGACGCCTGCAAGCAGGCCGTGCTCAAGACCTTGAGTTCCATGGCTCAGGAAGCCAGGACGAGAGGCTTCGATTCGATCGTCAAGATTCGCAGCCATCTCAATGGGCAGTTCGCCCCGGTCGCCACGGACGTCGAATGCCAGCTGGGCAAGAAGACCGCCAGCGTCGCCTTGCAGGCCTCGCTGGCAATCAGGAAGTAGCGCGGAGGTTCGACCACTCGATCGACCCGGCACCTATTCGAGCTTGCCGATGCGGCGCACCGCCTGCGTCATGACCGCGGCATCGGCGTCCCAGTAGCTCTGGAACTCCGGTGCATCGAGGTATTCGATCGGGCTGCCCGCCTTCGTGACGACCTGGCGCACGGCAGGATCGGAAGCGACCTTCGCGGCCGCCTTGCGCAGCCGCTGCACGATCTCGTCGGGTGTCTTGCTCTGCACGAACAGGCCCGACCACTGTGCGAAGCGCACCGCGTAGCCGGCCTGCGTCAGGCTGGGCACGCCGGGCAGCGACTCGAGCGGACGCTCGCCCCAGTGCGCCAGCGCGCGCAGCTTGCCGGCCTGGATCTGCTGCACGACCGTCGACGGCCCGGTCGCGAGCGCGTCGACCTGCCCACCGAGCAGCGCGACGATCGCGGGCCCGGCGCCGGTGTACGGGATGTGCGTCATGCGGATGCCGGCCGCGGCCTTCAGCATCTCCATCGGCACGTGCATCGTGCCGTAGTTGCCCGAGCTGCCGTAGTTGTACTTGCCGGGGTGGCCGCGCAGGTCGGCGACGAACTCGGCCAGCGTGCGCCACGGCGCATCGGCGCGCACGACGAGCACGGTCGGGTCGGCGGTGAAACGCGCGATCGGCCTGAAGTCGGCGAGCCGGTAGGCGGGCTTGCGTTCCAGGATGCGATCGGCCTCGGGCAGGATCGAGATCGACGACAGGCTCAGCAGCACCGTGTAGCCATCGGCCGGCGCGCGCGCGGCCTGCCCGATGCCGAGCGCGCCGCCGGCGCCGGCATGGTTCTCGACGACCACGGCCTGCCCGAGTTCCCGGCCCAGCGCCTCGGCGACCGGCCGCGCGACCGTGTCGGCGACACCGCCGGGCGGGAACGGCACGATCATCGTGTTCGGCTTGCCCGGGTACGCGGCCTGGGCACGGGCCGGCGCCGCCGGCAGCAGCGCGGCGCACAGCGCAAACAAGAGCGACAGCAGCAACGACGACGCGTGGCGCGCGTGGCGATCGAACATGGGTCGTCTCCGGGAGGGGTCGTCGTGCCGCGTCAGACGAAGCGGTTCTCGATCGCGCCGAGGCCGTCGATCTCGATCCGGACCACGTCGCCGTGCTTCAGGAACGTGGGCGGCGCCAGGCCCATGCCGACACCGGCCGGCGTGCCGGTCGCGATCACGTCGCCGGGGTACAGCGTGATGCCGCGCGAGCAGGTCTCGATCAGCGTCGGGATGTCGAAGATCAGGTCGCTCGTCAGCGCGTCCTGGCGCAGCGCGCCGTTGACCCAGCAGCGCACGCGGGTGCGCGCGCCGTCGAACGCGTCGGCGCTGACGATCCACGGCCCCATCGGGCAGAAGGTGTCGAAGCTCTTGCCGAGGTCCCATTGCTGGTGGCGCATCTGCACGTCGCGCGCGGTCACGTCGTTGACGATCGTGTAGCCGAACACGTGGCGCAGCGCATCGGCGCGCGCGATGTCGCGCCCGCCGGTGCCGATCACGAGCGCGAGTTCGGCTTCGTAGTCGATCTGCGTCGAGACCGCGGCGCTCGGCATGCGCACCTCGTCATGCGGGCCGATCACGCACTCGGGCACCTTCGTGAAGACGATCGGCCAGGTCTCGGTGTCGGGCGCATTGGCCTTGAAGACCGAGGCCGACAACTCCTTCGCATGCGCGCGGTAGTTGCGGCCGACGCAGAACAGGTTGCGACGCGGCCGCGGCAGCGGCGCTTCGAGCGTCACGCGCGCCAGCGCGATCGGCGTGGCGCGGCTCGTCGGCGGCGCCGCGCCGTTCGCGATCGCGTCGATGATGGCCTGCACGGCGCCCTCGGCCTCGATGGCGCCGAGCGCCAGTGGCGTGATCCAGTGGCCGTCGTCGCTGACGAGGCCGACCTCGCGGCGACCGTTCGTTCGGTAGGTGGCGATGCGCACGAGACGCTCCCGATGGGTTTGACCAAATGCTACCAATCGCGGACCAATCGAACAAGCGTGGAAGCCGCAAGGGTCGCGGTCCGGCCGATGGCTTGGTACGATGGCAGCCGCGTTTCGACCCGCCATTCCGAGCCCATGGACACCGCGCTGGCCCTGCGAGAAGCGATTCTCGAGAACCTCACGTCCCGCAAGTGGCGGGCGGGCCACCGCATTCCGACCGAGCGCGAGCTGAGCGGCCAGTTCGGCCTGAGCCGATCGGCGGTGCGCCGCGTGCTCGCCGACATGAAGGACAAGCGCCTGATCACGCAGACGGTCGGCAGCGGCACGTATGTCAGCGAACAGGTCAACGAGGCGCTCGCGGCGGCCGCGAACCGCGCCGGCCAGCTGCCGACCAGTCCCGCCGAGCTGATGAGCGCCCGGGCCGTGCTCGAGCCGGCGATCGTCGCGATGGTGATCGGCCATGCCACCTCGCTCGACTTCGCGCGCATGACCGAGTGCTGCGACAAGGCCGAGGCCGCGAAGACGCTGGAGCAGTTCGAGCACTGGGACGCGCTGCTGCACGAAGCCATCGCCGACGCTGCGCACAACGGCTTCATCTCGAAGGTCTTCCGCCTGATGAACCAGGTGCGCGCGCAAGCCGAGTGGGGCGCGCTGAAGCGCCGCAGTGCGACGCCCGAGCGGCGCCGCGAATACCAGCACGAGCACCGTGCGCTCGTCGCCGCGCTGCAGGACCGCGACGGCCCGCGCGCGACCGAACTCTGCCTCGCGCACCTCACGCACGTGCGCCGCAACCTGCTCGGCGACTGAGGCCGCGCCGGCCCCGCGCCCCGGCAGGGACAAACCCGCTGTCGGATTGACCGCCGCCAGGCCGCTGGCTATATTGGCCCGGCTCGGCGCGCGCGCTGAACCAATTGAAACCAATTGGCCGCGCGGACCGCCGGTTCGCGTGGAGACCACCATGATCGCTACCCCGGGGGCCGGTGCACCGCGCCGCGCTGCGATCGCACTGCTGGCCGGCCTCGCGCTCGGCGCGTCCGGCGCGCTGGCGCAGGAGTACCCGAGTCGCCCGGTGCGCGTGATCGTGCCGTTCGCGCCCGGCGGCCCGGCCGATGTCTACGCGCGCTTCATCGCGAACAAGCTGCAGGAGTCGCTGGGCCAGAGCTTCGTCGTCGACAACCGGCCCGGCGCCGGTTCGATCATCGGCACCGACGCGGTCGCGAAGAGCGCGCCCGACGGCTACACGCTGCTGCTGATGTCGAACACGCACACGGTCAACGAGTCGCTGATCCCGAACAAGCCGTTCCAGCTGATGCGCGACTTCACGCCGATCGCACCGATCAACGAGTCCGACCTGGTGCTGGTCGCGCGCAGCGGGCTGCCGGTCGGCAACCTCGCCGACCTGCTGAAGCTCGCGAAGGCCCGGCCCGGCGCGCTGACGTATGCCTCGTCGGGGCCCGGCACGCCGTACCACATGGCCGGCGAGCTGTTCAAGGCGCTGGCCGGGGTGTCGATCCTGCACATCCCGTACAAGGGCAGCTCGGGCGCGCGCACCGACGTGCTCGGCGGCCAGGTCGACCTGATGTTCGACGCGGTGCCGACGATGAGCGAGCACGTGCGCGCCGGCAAGGTCAAGGCGCTCGGCACGACCGGCCTGACGCGCTCGGCCGTGATGCCCGAGCTGCCGACCGTCGCCGAGGCCGGCGTGCCGAAGTACGAGGCGACGATCTGGCTCGGGCTGATGGCGCCGAAGGAAACGCCGCCGGCGATCGTCACGCGCTTGAATGCCGAGGTCGGCAAGATCGTCGGCAACCCCGAGGTCGCGAAAAGCTGGAAGTCGCAAGGCGCGACGCCGATCGTGATGGGCGTGGCCGAATTCACGCGCTACCTGAACGACGACATCGCGAAGTGGGCGCACATCGTGAAGATCTCGGGCGCGAAGGCAGAGCAGTGACCGACACCGTCAGCGTCCTGTGCGCAGGTGCCGTGCAGGGCATCGTGAAGGCCTTGCATGCGCGCTTCGAGCGCGCGACCGGCGCGCGCCTGCAGATGCGCTTCGGCGCGGTCGGCGCGATGAAGGAGGCGCTGCTCGGCGGCGAGCCTTGCGACGTGATGATCGTCACCGACGCGATGGTCGTCGCGCTGCAATCGACCGGTGAGCTGGGCCTGCGGCCGCGTGCGCCGCTCGGGCGCGTGCGCACCGGCATCGCGGTGCGCAACGGTGCCGCGCGGCCCGAGATCGCGACGCCGCAGGCGCTGAAGGCGGCGCTGTCGGCCGCGCGCGCGATCTACTTTCCCGACCCGCAGCGCGCGACTGCCGGCATTCACTTCGCGTCGGTGCTCGAGCGGCTCGGGATCGGCGCGGCACTTGCGCCGCGGTTGCGCAGCTTCCCGAATGGTGCGACCGCGATGCGAGAGCTCGCGGCGAGCCGCGCGCCCGGCGCGATCGGCTGCACGCAGATCACCGAGATCCTGTACACGCCCGGCATCGCGCTGGTCGGTGCGTTGCCCGACGAATTCGAGCTCGTGACTGTCTACACCGCGGCCATCGCGGCACGCGCCGCGCAGCCGGTGCTCGCACAGCGCTTCGTCGATCTGCTCGCCGGGCCGGCAACGCGGCAGATGCGCGCCGACGGTGGTTTCGAGTTCGATTGACGCGTGCTCGACACGATCGAGAATCCGGAATCCCGAGAAAGAAGGAGAGTGTCATGGACCGTCGTTCGATCCTGAAGACCGGCAGCGCCGCGCTCGGCGGTGCCCTCGCGGCCGGCTGCGCATCGGTTGCGGCCGACGGCAGCGCGCCGCGCAGCCCGTTCAAGGTCGCGAGCATCACGCTGCCGATCGCCGGCTCGACCGAGGTGTTCCCGGTGCGCCGCATCTACTGCATCGGGCGCAACTACGCGGCGCACGCACGCGAGATGGGCTCCGACCCGACGCGCGAACCGCCGTTCTTCTTCCAGAAGCCGACCGACGCGGTGCAGTTCGTCGCGATCGGCACGGTCGCCGATCACCCGTACCCGTCGCTGACGAAGAACTACCACTACGAGCTGGAGCTGGTCGCGGCGCTGAAGTCGGGCGGCACGAACATCCCGATCGACCAGGCACTGCAGCACGTCTACGGCTACGCGATCGGGCTCGACATGACGCGCCGCGACCTGCAGCGCGGCATGGGCGACCAGAAGAAGCCCTGGGAGATCGGCAAGAGCTTCGACATGTCGGCGCCGATCGGGCCGATCCACCCGGTCGCGCTGACCCAGCACATCACGAAGGGCCGCATCGAGCTGAAGGTGAACGGCCAGACCAAGCAGCTCGCCGACCTGAGCTACATGATCTGGAGCGTCGCCGAGCAGATCAGCAAGCTCAGCGAGGCCTTCGAGCTGAAGGCCGGCGACATCGTCTACTCGGGCACGCCTGAGAATGTCGGCCCGGTCGTGAAGGGCGACGTGCTGCTCGGCCACATCGACGGGCTGCCCGAGCTGTCGGTGCGCATCGTCTGATCCGACTCGGCTGCCCTACACTGCAGCGCATGGACCGCACGCACCCTCTTGCCCCCGATCGCGCCCGCGGCGGCGCATCGGGCGCGTGCACGTCCAAATCCAAAAAACAGCGGCTCGTCTGACCGGAGCTCGCCGTTCCGTCAGATGTGTGACGGAACCGCAGCAGGTGCTCTTCCTCGACGACCCATCGCCCCTCTGCCCGCGCACCGCTGACGGTTTTCCGTTCGGTCGTCTTGGGAGCGGGAATGATGGTGACGATGAATTTTTCGGGCATCTGGGTGCCCTTGGTGACGCCGTTCGCGGCCGACGGCGCGGCGGTCGATCACGCGGCCTTGCGCGGGCTGGTCGAGCGCTGCGCGGAGGCCGGCGTGGCCGGCCTCGTCGCGCTCGGCACGACCGGCGAGCCGGCGGCGCTCGATGCGGCCGAGCAGGACGCGGTGCTCGCGACCGTCCTCGACGCAGCGGGCGATGCGCTGCCGGTGCTCGTCGGCCTCGCGGGCAACCACGCGCCGAGCCTCGCGGCGCGCGCGAAGCAGCTCGGCGCGCTGCCGATCGCCGGCCTGCTGGTGCCGGCGCCCTACTACGTTCGGCCCTCACAGGCCGGCATCGCCGAGCACTTCACGCGGCTCGCCGACGCGAGCGCGGTGCCGCTGGTGCTCTACGACGTCCCGTACCGCAGCGGCGTGAGCATCGCGCTCGACACGCTGCTCGCGCTCGCCGCGCATCCGAACATCGTCGCGATCAAGGATTGCGCGGCCTCGATCGACACCACGCTGGCGCTGATCCGCGACGGCCGGCTGCAGGTGCTGGCCGGCAACGACATCGAGATGTTCGCGACCCTGTGCGCCGGCGGCAGCGGCGCGATCGCGGCGTCGGCGCATCTGCGGCCGGACGCGTTCGTCGCGCTGCATCGGTCGCTCGCCGAGGGCCGCCTGCACGAGGCGCGCGCGGCATGGCATGCCTTGGGGCCGCTGATCGGCGCACTGACGGCGGAGCCCAACCCGGCGCCGGTGAAGGCCGCGCTCGCGCAACTCGGCCTGGTCGACGACGTGCTGCGCGCGCCGATGACGCGCGCGACTGCGGCGCTGCGCGAGCGGCTCGCGGAGCTGCTGTCGGCATCCGCTGACAGCGGGTCGCGTCGCAGTCCGAGACGACGACTCAGGCCGATCGACGACGATCGACGCAGGCAAAGGAGCATCGCCATGGCGACCCACACCCCGCACAAGCCGCACCGAACCCTCCCGGAGTTCGCGGAAGACGATCCGGAACCCGGCATGCTGCCGGTCGAGCCCGACACCGGCCCGGTGCCGCCGGCGATCCCGGAAGACCCCGAGCACGACCGCGTCGTCGACCCCGAGGCCTGACGCATCGACGGCGCTGGCCCGAGTCGGCTAGAGCGCCCGCACCGGCAGGCACAGCTGGCAAGCGAACGCGCCGGTCTTCGGGTCACCGTCGATCTCGGTGCCGTAGGCCTCGACCGACGGGCGGTCGTCGGCCTGGTGGGCGCTGCGCGGATCGGAGCGCGCTGACTCAGCGTCGAACCATCATGCCGAGTCGCCGCGGGCGCCGCGCGCGCCGAATCCGAAGCCTGCTCACCAGTGATGCCATGCCCCCGACGCGTGTCCCGCGTGCAGCCCGTCGCGCTCGTGGCGCTGCGCTTCGCGGCGCGCCAGCGCGCGCGCCTGCAGCCGTTCCGGCGCGCCGATGTCGGCCAGCGTGCGCGCGTCGAGTTCGAGCAACTCGTCGTGATGCGTCTGCGGCGTCGGCGCGCCCCGCCGCCAGTGCCGCGCGAACCATTGGCGCAGCGCCGATGCGCCGGGCCAATGGCCGGCGCCAGGCGGCCACACCGGCGGATTGCGCAGCTTGATCGTCAGAGGGTTCATCGAGGGCTCCTGATCGTGTATGGTCAGCATAGGTGCCCAGCCACTGGGATGGAATCGATTCATTCAGGACAGTCTGGTCAGTAATGCCTACCAACACGATGCGTCTTCCGCTGCAGACCCTGCCCGCGTTCCGCGCCGTCGCGCGGCTTGCGAATCTGCGCGCCGCGGCCGCCGAGCTGCACCTGACCCACAGCGCGGTGAGCCAGCAGATCAAGCTGCTCGAAGAACAGCTCGGCTTCCAGCTCTTCGACCGGCCGGGCCGCCGCATCGCGCTGAATGCCGCCGGCGCGGCGCTGCTGCGCGCGATCGAGCCGGCGCTGACGCAGATCGACGACGGCATGCGCGCGGCGGCAGCCGCCGCGGGCGGCGCGCAGCACCGCATCCGCGTCACCTCGCTGCCGTCGTTCGCGCAGCGCTGGTGGCTGCCGCGCATGGCGGCGTGGCGCGAGCGCCATCCCGAGATCGCGATCGAGCTGCACACCTCGCAGCAGATTGTCGACCTGCAGCGCGAGGGCTTTCATGCGGCACTGCGCCAGGGCAACGGGCAGTGGCGCGGCGTCGATGCCGAACGGCTGATCGATTCACCGCTGATCGCGGTCGGCTCGCCGAGTGCGGCGCGGCGCCTGCTCGGCCACCCGGCGGCCGCGCTCGCCGACGAACCGCTGCTCGGCGACTCGAGCGTCTGGGAAAGCTGGTTCGCGCTCGCCGGCGTGCGCTGCCGCGTCAACCCGGTCGCGAGCTTCAACGACGCCGGGCTGATGTTGCAGGCGGCCGAGCAGGACCTGGGCCTCGCGCTGGCCCGCGAGCTGCTCGTTGCCGACGCGCTGCGCGACGGGCGGCTGATGCGGCTGTCGACGATCGCGCTGTCGAAGGACCAGGCCTACGCGCTGTGGTTCGCCTACCCGACCGGGCTGCGCGAGTGGCCGCCGCTGTGCGCATTGCGCGCGTGGCTGCTCGAGGAGCTGCAGCGCTCGGAGCGTGGGCTGCGCGCGCAGGGCGCGGGCGAAGGCACTGCCCCGCCCGCGAAGCGCTCAGCGCGGCGTTGAGGCGCCCGCAGCGCCGGCGTCGGTCATCGCGGCCGCGCGTTCCAGCAGCAGCTCGCGCTCGCGCCGGTTGCGCGTGATCCCTGCCGCGCGCTCGAACTCGGCGCGCGCCTCTGCGCGGCGCCCGAGCTTCGCGAGCAGGTCGCCGCGCACGCTCGGCAGCCAGTGGTAGTTGGCCAGGCGCGGCTCGGTCGTCAGCGCATCGGCGATCGCGAGCCCGGCGGCGGGGCCGACGGCCATGCCGACCGCCACCGCGCGGTTCAGCTCGACGACCGGCGACGGCGCGACCTGCGCGAGCGCGTCGTACAGCGCGACGATGCGCGGCCAGTCGGTCGCCGCGGCCTCGGGCGCGCGCGCATGGCAGGCGGCCAGCGCGCCCTGCAGCGCATAGCGGCCCTGCGCGCCGCCGAGCGCCTCGGCGCGCGCCAGCGCCGCGAGGCCGCGGCGGATCAGCAGCGGATCCCAGCGGCTGCGGTCCTGGTCGAGCAGCAGCACCGGCCGGCCCTGTGCATCGGTGCGGGCGTGCGCGCGCGAGGCCTGGATCTCCATCAGCGCGACCAGCCCGTGCGCTTCGGGCGCGTCGGGCACCAGCCCGGCGACGATGCGGCCGAGACGCAGCGCCTCGGTGCACAGCGCCGGGCGCATCCAGTCGTCGCCGGCGGTCGCCGAATAGCCTTCGTTGAAGACGAGGTAGATCACCTCGAGCACCGAGGCGAGCCGCGGCGCCAGCGCGTCGGCGCGCGGCACCTCGAACGGCACCCCGGCCTCGCTCAGCGTGCGCTTCGCGCGCACGATGCGCTGCGCGATCGTCGCCTCCGGGACGAGGAAGGCGCGCGCGATCTCGTCGGTCGTCAGGCCGCCGAGCAGCCGCAAGGTCAGCGCGACGCGCGCGTCGGTCGAGAGCACCGGATGGCAGGCGGTGAAGACGAGCCGCAGCAGGTCGTCGCCGATGTCGTCCTGCCGGGCCGCGTCGAGCGCGTCGACGAAGTCGGGGACGACATGCGCCTGCATCGCGTCGAGGTCGGCGCCGAGTTCCTCGCGCTTGCGCGCGTGCAGCGCATCGGCCCGCAACCGATCGAGCGCGCGGTTCTTCGCGGTGGCCATCAGCCAGGCGCCGGGGTTGTCGGGCAGGCCGTCGTCGGGCCAGTGTTCGAGCGCGGCGACGAGCGCGTCCTGCGCGAGCTCCTCGGCGACGCCGACATCGCGCACCAGGCGCGCGACGTGGGCGATGACCTTCGCCGATTCGATGCGCCAGACGGCGTCGATCGCACGGTGCGCGGCCTGCTTGGCGGCTTGCGTCATGTGCGGGTCACATGGCCTTCGGCGCGGCGGCCATGTCCATGTAGCCGAGCTCCCAGATGTGGCCGTCGAGGTCTTCGAAGCCGTGGCCGTACATGAAGCCGTGGTCTTGCGGCGCGCGCGGCGCGGTGCCGCCGGCCGCGACGGCCTTCGCGACGATCGCGTCGACCTCGGCGCGGCTCTGGCACGACAGGCAGATCAGCGCCTCGGTCGTCTGGGTCGCATCGGCGATCGGCTTGCCGGTGAAGCCCTTGAAGAACTCCTTGACGAGCAGCATCGCGAAGATGTTCTCGCCCAGCACCAGGCACGCGCCCTGGTCGTTGGTGAATTGCGGGTTGAACGTGAGGCCGAGGCGCTCGAAGAAGGTCTTGGACATCGGCAGGTCGTTGACCGCCAGGTTGACGAAGATCTGCTGGTGCATGGTGTGCCCTTTCGGGGTGGGTGGTGAGCGGGCCTACTTGCGCGGCCCGGTGTTCGCCTCGCGCGAGGATTCGACCGATTCGGCCGGCGCGAAATCGTCCATCTCGTAGAGCGGACGCACCTCGATCTCCGAGGCCGCACCCTCGCCCATCGGTGCCGGGAAGCGCCGCGCCCACTCCATCGCCTCTTCGCGCGAGCGCACCTGGATCAGCGTGTAGCCGGCGATCAGCTCCTTGGTCTCGGCGAACGGGCCGTCGACGATCGCACGCTTGCCGTCGCTGCCGTAGCGAATGCGCCAGCCCTGCGCGCTCGGCTTCAGGCCGTTCGCGTCGAGCAGCACACCGGCCTTCTGCAACTCCTCGTGATAGCGCTCCATCGCGGCCATCACGGAGTCGTCTTCCGGGAACACGCCGGCCTCGGTTTCGGGCGTGGC
This sequence comes from Rhizobacter sp. P5_A1, assembly GCF_056400745.1. NCBI lineage: Bacteria > Pseudomonadati > Pseudomonadota > Betaproteobacteria > Burkholderiales > Sphaerotilaceae > Rhizobacter > Rhizobacter sp. P5_A1. The sequence goes on along the minus strand of NZ_JBFUKR010000035.1, from coordinate 20,383 downwards.
CCGGACAATGATCATGTAGCGCATTGCCGTCTCTCCTTGCAGGGCTGGGCGGAGCAGGTTCATCCGGCTCCTGTGGCTACGACGCGCGAGCGGTCCGCGAATCGACACCGGCCCGCGTCGATCGCCTCGCGTTTCAGGCCCAGCAGGGGCCGGTCTCGCGAACCTCGACCGTGCACCAGCCCGCGGCCGGGCACTCGGCGGCGATCGCGAGCGCCTCGTCGCGGGTCTTGCAATCGAGCAGGAAGAACCCGCCGATCATCTCCTTCGCTTCGGCGAACGGGCCGTCGACCAGGCTCGTGCGACCGTCGCGCACCTGCACGCGCGAGGCGTTCTTGCTGGACACCAGCGACTCGACCGCGCGCAGTACCCCGCGGCGTTTCAGATCTTCGGCGAAGCCGAGCATCTGCGCGTACACGGCCTTGCCGGCCTCCAGCCCACGCTCGTCGCGCTGCGCAGGCGGCTCCATGATCAACAGCATGTAGGTCATCGGTTCTCCTGAGGTTCTTCTGCGTGTGCAGCACGGCATTCTGCCGCCGCTGACAGAATGCCCCGACTTGCAGATCAGGAGTTTCGAAATGTCCACGACACCACCCCGCGTCGCGATCGTCACCGCCGGCGGCAGCGGCATGGGCGCGCATGCGGCGCGCACGCTGGCGCGCGACGGCTACCGGCTCGCGATCCTGTCGTCGTCCGGCAAGGGCGAGGCGCTTGCCGACGAGCTCGGCGGGCTCGGCATGACCGGCTCGAACCAGTCGCCCGACGACCTCGCGCGGCTCGTCGACCGGACGATGGCGCGCTGGGGCCGCATCGACGTGCTCGTCAACAGCGCCGGCCACGGCCCGAAGGGTCCGCTGCTCGCGCTCGGCGACGACGACTGGCAGCGCGGCATGGAGATCTACCTGATGAACGTCGTGCGGCCGACGCGGCTGGTCGCGCCGATCATGCAGCAGCAGCGCTCGGGCTCGATCGTCAACATCTCGAGCTTCGCCGCGTTCGAGCCCGATGCCGCGTTCCCGACCTCGGCGGTGTTCCGCGCCGGCCTCGCATCGTTCACGAAACTCTTCGCCGACCAATACGCGCCCGACAACGTGCGCATGAACAACGTGCTGCCGGGCTTCATCGACAGCCTGCCCGAAAAGGACGGCATCGCCCGGCGCGTGCCGATGGGCCGCTACGGACGAATGGAAGAGGTCTCGGAGCTGATCGCTTTTCTCGCCTCCGACCGGTGCGGCTACCTGACCGGGCAGAACATCCGCGTCGACGGCGGCATCACGCGCTCGGTGTAGCCGGCGCTCATGCGGCTCAGATCGGCGAGACGACCGGCTCGCCGGCGAAGTGCCGCGTCGCGTTCTCGATGAAGCGCTCCAGCGTGGCCTGATGCGCCTCGGGTGACGAGCCGGCGGTGTGCGGCGTCAGCACGACGCTGTCGAATCCCAGCAGCTCGGCCGGCGGCTCGGGCTCGCTCTCGTACACGTCCAGCCCGGCGCCCTTGATGCGGCCGGCGCGCAGCGCGTCGGCCAGTGCGACGGTGTCGACGACGCTGCCGCGCGCGATGTTGACGAGGTAGCCGGTCGGCCCGAGCGCGGCCAGCACGGTCGCATCGATCAGGTGGCGCGTCGCCGCGCCGCCCGGCGTGGCGACGACCAGGAAGTCGCACCACTGCGCGAGCGCGACGACGCTGTCGAACCAGCGATGCGGCACGTCGTCACGGCGCGTGCGCGTGGAATAGCCGATCGCCATCTCGAAGCCGGCGCCGCGCTGCGCGATCTTGCGGGCCGCGTGCGGCGACCGCAGCGGCACGCTGCGCGTCGTCGGGCGCGTACAGCATCTCGAATCGGGCGGCGATCGCCGCGAGGGCGGCGCGCGGCATCGTGATCAGGACCAGCAGCAAGGGCTTCATGCGGGCGATTCTGGCGTGCCTTGTCGACCGCGGCCAGCAGAGTCGGCGCGCATCCCTTATCGTGCGTCGACCATTTCAACCGACGTGTCGCGACGATGATCGATCTCTACTACGCCCCCACGCCCAACGGCCACAAGATGACGCTGTTCCTCGAAGAGGCCGGCCTGCCGTACACGATCCATCCGGTCAACATCGGCAAGGGCGATCAGTTCAAGCCCGAGTACCTCGCGATCTCGCCGAACAACAAGATCCCCGCGCTGGTCGACACCGAGCCGGCCGGCGGCGGCGCGCCGATCGCGATGTTCGAATCCGGCGCGATGCTGCTGTACCTCGCCGAGAAGATCGGCCGCTTCATCCCGGCCGACCTGCGCGGCCGGGTCGAGGTGCTGAAGTGGCTGTTCTGGCAGGTCGGCGGCCTCGGGCCGATGGCAGGGCAGAACGGGCATTTCAACGCGCACGCGCCGGAGAAGATCGGCTACGCGATCACCCGCTATGTCAACGAGACGAACCGCCTGTACGGGGTGCTGGACCACCAGCTCGCCGGCCGCGAATTCGTCGCCGGCGCGTACTCGATCGCCGACATGGCGATCTACCCGTGGATCGTTCCGCACGCGTCGCACGGCCAGGCGCTCGAAGACTTTCCGGCGCTGCAGCGCTGGTTCGACGCGATCGCGAAGCGCCCGGCGACGATCAAGGCCTACGGCGAGGCGAAGGATGTCTACGCGCGCAGCCAGACGCCGATGACCGAAGCGTCGCGCAAGATCCTGTTCGGGCAGACGGCCGCGGCACTCAGGCGCTAGACGAGACTGGCTTCACGGCCCTCAGCCTGCGCACCAGCGCGTCGACCGGCGCGCCGAGGGCCGGCGGCGACAGCTCGCCGGCGAGCGCGCCCTGCACGAGGCGCGCGAGCGTGCCGGGCTGCGGCGTGATCGTGCCGAAGAAGAGGGCCTGCGCGCCGCGCGCGATCAGCAGCGTCGGGAAATTCTCGACATCGAGGTCGTCGACCAGCTCGGCGTCGTCCTCGATGTCGATCCACGCGAACGTCGCCGCCGTGCCGGCCTCGGCCGCGGCGGCATCGAAGGCCGCGCGGTAGTCGCGGCACACGCCGCACCAGCCGGCGCACAGGCACACCACGCGCAAGTCTTCTTCGTCGTTCATCCGCGCAGTGTGCCGCGGGCCGCGCGGCGCCGCTGGCGTGGGCCTTAGCCGAAATCCTGGATTCGATTCCACGGATATCCAAATTCCGAATCGATGGTTCCGTCTCTGCGGCGCGCCGACTAACCTGCGCGGCCCATGCCTGCCGTCCTGACCGCTCCAACGCTTCCCGCCACCGCAGCGGCATCGCCGCGCCGCAAGCCGCGCCGCGTGTTGCCCGGCTTCGGGCTGTCGCTGGGCTGGACGATCACGTACCTGTCGCTGATCGTGCTGATCCCGCTGTCGGCGGTGTTCTTCAAGACCTCGACCCTCGGCTGGGAGGCGTTCTGGAACATCGTCAGCGCGCCGCGCGTCGTTGCGTCGTATCGGCTGAGCTTCGGCGCGTCGCTGCTTGCGGCGGCGATCAACTCGGTGTTCGGGCTGCTGCTCGCCTGGTCGCTGGTGCGCTATTCGTTCCCGGGCAAGCGATTCGTCGATGCGCTGATCGACCTGCCGTTCGCATTGCCGACCGCGGTCGCCGGCATCGCGCTGACGGCACTGTACGCACGCAACGGCTGGCTGGGCGGGCTGCTCGAGCCGCTCGGCATCGAGGTCGCGTTCAAGCCGCTCGGCGTGCTGGTGGCGTTGGTCTTCATCGGCCTGCCCTTCGTCGTGCGCACCGTGCAGCCGGTGCTCGAAGACATCGACACCGAGCTCGAGGAGGCCGCTGCGAGTCTCGGCGCGCAGCGCTGGCAGACCTTTCGGCACGTCGTGTTCCCGATCCTGACGCCGGCACTGCTGACCGGCTTCGCGCTCGCGTTCGCGCGCGCGGTCGGGGAGTACGGCTCGGTGATCTTCATCGCCGGCAACCTGCCGATGGTCTCGGAGATCACGCCGCTGATGATCATCACGAAGCTCGAGCAATACGACTACGCCGGCGCGACCGCGATCGCGACCGTGATGCTGGTCGTCTCGTTCGCGCTGCTGCTCGGCGTCAACGGCCTGCAGGCCTGGAGCGCGAAGGCGCGCGGCGTCGGTGCCGGGCGGGGCAAGGGATGACCGGCGCCGTTGCCACGCTGGCCGCGCCGAAGGTCTTCGCCAGCGTGCAGCGCTTCGAGTCCAGCCCCGCGACGCGCGAAACGCCGTGGGTCAAGTGGACGATCCTCGCGCTCGGCCTGGCCTTCTTCGCGCTGTTTCTGCTGCTGCCGCTGGTCGCGGTCTTCTTCGAGGCGTTGCGCAAGGGTGCCGCCGTCTACCTCGCGGCACTGACCGAGCCCGATGCGATCTCGGCGCTGCGGCTCACGCTGCTCGCCGCGCTGATCGCGGTGCCGCTGAACCTGGTCTTCGGTGTCTGGGCGGCGTGGCTGGTGAGCAAGTTCGACTTCCGCGGCAAGAGCGTTCTCGTCACCTTGATCGACCTGCCGTTCTCGGTCTCGCCGGTCGTCGCCGGCCTGATCTACGTGCTGATGTTCGGCGCCCAGGGCTGGTTCGGACCGTGGCTGCAGGCGCATGACCTGAAGATCGTGTTCGCGGTGCCGGGCATCGTGCTGGCGACCGTGTTCGTGACCTTCCCGTTCGTCGCGCGCGAGCTGATCCCGCTGATGGAGGCGCAGGGCCGCGAGGAGGAAGAGGCCGCGACGGTGCTCGGCGCGTCGGGCTGGCAGACCTTCCGGTACGTGACGCTGCCGAACGTCAAGTGGGGCCTGCTGTACGGCGTGATCCTGTGCAACGCGCGGGCGATGGGCGAGTTCGGCGCGGTCTCGGTCGTCTCCGGGCACATCCGCGGGCTGACGAACACGCTGCCGCTGCACGTCGAGATTCTGTACAACGAATACCAGTTCGCCGCGGCCTTCGCGGTGGCCTCGCTGCTCGCGCTGCTCGCGCTGGTGACGCTCGGGCTGAAGACGCTGGTCGAGTGGCAGCAGGGCCGCAGCCAGAACGACATCGACGAGGGAACACCGGCATGAGCATCCAGGTCCGCAACATCCACAAGTCCTTCGGCGACTTCACGGCGCTCGGCGACGTCAGCGTCGACTTTCCGACCGGCGAGCTGGTCGCGCTGCTCGGCCCGTCGGGCTGTGGCAAGACGACGCTGCTGCGCATCATCGCCGGCCTAGAGACTGCTGACCGCGGCAGCGTGCTGCTCGATGGCGAGGACGCGTCGGACACCCACGTGCGCGAGCGCCAGGTCGGCTTCGTGTTCCAGCACTACGCGCTGTTTCGCCACATGACGGTGTTCGACAACGTCGCGTTCGGCCTGCGCGTGAAGCCGCGCAAGCAGCGGCCGAGCGAATCGGCGATCCGGCGCAAGGTGCACGAGCTGCTGAACCTGGTGCAGCTCGACTGGCTCGGTCGCAGCTTCCCGCCGCAGCTCTCGGGCGGCCAGCGCCAGCGCATCGCGCTCGCGCGGGCGCTCGCGGTCGAACCGCGCGTGCTGCTGCTCGACGAGCCTTTCGGCGCGCTCGACGCGAAGGTGCGCAAGGAGCTGCGCCGCTGGCTGCGCCGGCTGCACGACGAGCTGCACATCACCAGCGTCTTCGTCACGCACGACCAGGAAGAGGCGCTCGAGGTCGCCGATCGCGTGGTGCTGATGGACCACGGCCGGGTCGAGCAGATCGGCTCGCCGACCGAGGTCTACGAGCGGCCCGCGACGCCGTTCGTCTACGGCTTTCTCGGCGCGTCGAACCGCTTCCCGGGGCATGCCCCGGGCGCGCTCGGCTTCGCGCGGCCGCACGAGGTCGCGATCGCGACGCAGCCGGTCGGCGACGGCGTCGCGGCGGCGGTCAGCCGGGTGCTGAGCTTCGGCGCTGCCAGCCGCGTCGAGCTGACCGGCACCGACGACCAGCATTACGAGGTCGAGCTCGCGCGCGAACGCGCCGACGCGCTGGCGCTGCAGCCCGATCAGCGCGTCTGGCTCGTGCCGCAGCGCCTGCATGTCTTCGAAAACGGCATCATCGCGCGATGAACTTCCAGCAACTGCGCATCATCCGCGAGGCGGTGCAGCGCAACTTCAACCTGACCGAGGTCGCGAACGCGCTGTTCACGTCGCAATCCGGCGTCAGCAAGCACATCCTCGACCTCGAGGACGAACTCGGCATCGAGCTCTTCGTGCGCAAGGGCAAGCGCCTGACCGGGCTGACCGAACCGGGCAAGGAGCTGGTCGGCATCGTCGAGCGCATGCTGATCGACGCGAAGAACATCAAGCGCCTGGCCGAACAGTTCGCGAACCGCGACGAAGGCAGCCTGACGATCGCGACCACGCACACGCAGGCGCGCTATGCGCTGCCGCAGGTCGTGCGGCGCTTCACGCGCGCGTTCCCGAAGGTGCATCTGGTGCTGCACCAGGCGAGCCCGGCCGAGATCGTCGCGCTGCTGCAGTCGGGCGAGGCCGACATCGGCATCGCGACCGAGGCGCTGGCCGGCGGCAACGCGTTCGCGAGCTTCCCGTTCTACGACTGGCACCACCTGGTCATCGTTCCCGAAGGCCATGCGCTGACGCAGTTGCCGAAGCTGACCTTGCAGGCGCTCGCCGAACACCCGTTGATCACCTACCACGCCGGCTACACCGGCCGGCCGCGCATCGATGCGAGCTTCGCCGAGGCCGGCCTCGCGCCCGACGTCGTGATGGCGGCGCTCGATGCCGACGTGGTCAAGACCTACGTCGAGGTCGGCATGGGCGTCGGCATCATCGCGTCGATGGCCTTCGACCCGGTGCGCGACGCCGGGCTGACGAGCCTCGACGCCTCGCACCTGTTCCCGCCGAACACGACGCGCATCGCAGTGCGGCGCGGCCATTACCTGCGCGGCTATGCGTACCGCTTTCTCGAAGAGTGCTCGCCGGCGTTGACGCAGGCGGTCGTGAAAGGCGCGCTGGACGCGGAGTGATTACGCCGCCGGTGCCGCCGCAGCGCGAGGCGCTGCACGCTTCGGCCCCATCAGCGGCAGCAGCAGCAGCACGATCATCCCGGCCGCCGCGTCGAGCGCGAGCGTCGCCGGGTAGCCCCAGCGCACGATCGCCTGCCCCTGCCACCAGGCCGTGTAGGTGATGACCAGGTTCGACAGCGCCATGTACGCGGTGAACTGGGTCGCCGCGACGGCCTTTGTCGTGACATCCATGAACAGCGCGCTGCGCACGCCGTAGTACAGGCCCTGGAACACGCTGAACGAGATGCTCGCGATCCAGAAGGTGGCGACCAGCGCGGCCGAAGGCTGCGGCCGCGCTGCCTGGCGCAGCTCGACCGGCATGATCCAGTGCGCCTGCCACATGGTCCACGCCAGCCAGATCGTCGGCAGCGCGGTCAGGAAGATGAACAGCGCCAGCATGCGGCGCCGGCCGAAGCGGTCGGAGAGCCAGCCGCCGGCGACGCAGGCGACCGCGAAGACCACGGTCGACGCGAGGTTGAGCTGCGCGATCTCGTTGTCGCTCAGGCCGAGCTCGACGGCAAGGTTCGATTGCAGCGCCAGGCTCAGCGCATAGGCGCCGCAGGGCAGCAGCGCGACGACGAGCCCGACCAGCGCCGCGCGCGAGCCGGTGAACGCACGCCACGAATCGTGCACGAACGCGAGCAGCTCGCGACCGATCGCGGCGGCCGTGCCGCCGGCGGGTTTCGGTTGCGGCGCACGCGCCGGCTCGTTCAGCGGCAGCACGACGAACACCGTGACGCACAGGATCGCCGCGATCACCAGCAGGTAGCTGGTGCCGAACGGCACGACCCCCGACAGGAACAGCACGCCGGCACCACCGACCGCCTGGCCGATCGACGCGCCGGCGAACATGAAACCGTTCGCGGTGCCGCGCTCCGGTTCGGGCAGCACGCCGACCGCGAGCGCGTCGATCGCGACGTCCATCGTCGCCGCGCAGGCGTTGTGCAGGAAGATGATCGCGGTGAACAGGCCGAGCTGGCCGACGAAGTCGATCGGCATCGCGATCAGCAGCGTGCCGACCATGCCGAGCTGCATCATCAGGATCCACAGGCGCCGCCGGCCGAAGCGGTCGGAGCTGAGCGTGTCGACGAACGGCCCCACGATCCACTTGAAGGCCCATGGCAGGTACAGCGAGCCGACGAACGCGCCGATCGCCGCCGGGCCGAGTTCCTGGCGCCGCATCTGCGTCGCGATCGCGGTGGCCGTGAAGCCGAGCGGGATGCCCTCGGTGGCGTAGAGCAGGAAGAACGCGACCAGCCGGCCGGTCCGGGTCGACAGCAGATCGGGAAGAGGCAGGCGCATGGCGCGCGATGCTACCGGAGCACGCGCTCGTCTTCGTCAGGACAGCAGCTGCTTCCTGGCCCGGTGCATCCGCACGAACAGGTTCTCCTCGCTGATGCCGAGCTCGCGGCAGACCGCTTCGGTCGACTGCTCCTCGAGCACGCGCAGCCGCATCACGTCGCGCAGCCCCGGCGGCAGCGCCTCGATGCGGCGCAGTGCGAGCATCAGCAGTTGCTGCTGCTCGGCGATCTCGTCGGGGCGCGGCTGTGGGCACTCGATCTCGAGCACGCCGCTGCCTTCGTCGTCGCGGCCGAACGCGTCGTCGAGCGAATCGGTGCCGGCGCTGCGGCGCACCGCGTCGACGATCTTGTGCTTCAGCACCGCCGTCAACCACGAGCGCAGCGCGGCGCGGCCGGCGAACACCGCGCGGCCCGACAGCACGGCCTCGAAGACATCGTGAACCGCGTCCTCGGCCATCAGCGGGTCGCGCAGCCGGCGCTGCGCGAAGCGCACGAGGTAGCCGCGGTGCGAGACCATCTCGGCCCAGGGCACGCTCGGTGTGAAGTCGGGGGCGAAGGCGTTGGCGGCGGTGCGGCTCATGGTGGCGGGGTCCATCGCTGTTGTCGATGGATGAACTTTGGGCGCCGCACCTCGCGCCGAGCTCACCGAAGATCACGGCAAGATCACAATGGCATCAAGAGGGCGTAAGAGAAGCCGCCCTCGAACCGACCTTGCCCCATGCCTGCCCACATCCTTGTCGCCGAAGACCAGACCGACATCCGCGATCTGCTGGTGATGAACCTGCGCGGCGCCGGCTACGAGGTCTCGGCGGTCGGCGACGGCGAACAGGCGCTGGCACGCCAGCTCGAATCGCCCGCCGACCTGCTGGTGCTCGACCTGATGATGCCGCGCATCGACGGCCTCGAGGTCTGCAAGGCGCTGCGCGCGAAAGGCAGCGCGGCGCCGATCCTGATGCTGACCGCCAAGTCGACCGAGCTCGACCGCGTGCTCGGCCTCGAGCTCGGCGCCGACGACTACCTGACCAAGCCGTTCTCGCTCGCCGAGCTGCTCGCCCGCGTGAAGGCGCTGCTGCGCCGTGCCGACCTGCTCGCGGCGGCGCAAGCGAACACGGCGAGCCAGAAGGGCGTCGCGACGATCCGCAACGGCGAGCTCGAAATCCTGCCGGCGAAGCGCCAGGTGCGCTACCGCGGCGAGGCGATCGATTTCACCGCGCTCGAGTTCGACCTGCTGCTGCACTTCGCGTCGCACCCGGGCCATGTGTTCTCGCGCTCGCAGCTGCTGAACGCGGTCTGGGGCTACACGCACGACGGCTACGAGCACACGGTGACGACGCACATCAACCGGCTGCGCGCGAAGCTCGAGGCCGACCCGATGCGTCCCGAGCTGATCCTCACCGCGCGCGGCGCCGGCTACAAGATGCGTGACAGCCCGTGACCGTCCGCCTGAAGCTCGCGCTGACGATCTTCGCGACCGGCATCGTCACGGCGCTGCTCGTGATCGCCGCGGTGATCTACGCGTTCCAGCGCTTCGAGCACGAGACCACCTACCGGCGCGGCACCGCGTTTCTCGGCCGGGTGGTCTCGAACTACGACAACCTGTTCGAGATGCACGAGCGCGACCCGGATGCGTTTCGCGGCTGGCTGCGCAACATGGTGCTGTTCGAGCCCGACACGCAGCTCTACCTCCTCGACCTGCAAGGCACGGTGCTCGCGTCCAGCGGCAGTGCGAAGCTCGCGCCGGGCTTCAAGGTCAAGCTGGAGCCGGTGCTGAAAGCGGTCGGCCGCGCGGACGCGGCCTATGTGATGGGCGACGACCCCGAGCGCATGGATGCCGATGCGGTCGTTGCGGTGCAGCCGGTGCGCCGCGCGGTGACCCGCAGCGCCGACCCGGTCGTCGGCTACCTGTACCTCGTGCTGCACAACCAGCAGCTCCCCGAGGACCGCTGGGCCGCGCTGCGCATGAGCCTGGCGCGGCCGGCACTGGGCCTGATCGCCGCGGTCGTCGCCTTCACGACGCTGGTCGCGGTGCTGATCACGGTCTCGGTGACGCGGCCGCTGCAGCGCCTGACCGACGCCGTCGCGACGATCTCGCAGCGCGGGCTCGACGCGGGCCTGACCGATGCGCCGCCGACCGCGTTGCCGCCGGTCACGCGCGACGAGTTCGGCCAGCTCACGCGCGCGTTCGAGATGATGCTCGCGACCTTGCGCAGGCAATGGGGCGAGCTGCGCCGCCTCGATCACTTCCGGCGCGAGGGCGTCAGCAACCTGTCGCATGACCTGCGCTCGCCGCTGACGGCGACGGTGGCGTGCCTCGAGACGCTCGACGGGCGCTGGGCCGCCGATGACGCCCAGCGCGGCGACGATCGGCGCCTGGTCGAGATCGCGCTGCGCAACACGCGCAACGCAGCGCGGCTGGTGCAGTCGCTCGGCGACCTGGCGAAGCTCGACGAGCCCGAGTTCAGGCTGCACCGCGAGGTCGTCGACGTCGGCGAGCTGCTCGACGACATCGCGATCCGCTTCGCCGAGCGCGCCGCGAAGCAGGGCGTCGAACTGGTCGCCGAGCCGGGTGGCGGCGACGCGGGCCCGCCGCCCTTCGCGGCGGTCGACATCGAACTCTTCGAGCGCGCGATCGCGAACCTGGTCGACAACGCGCTCAAGTTCAGCCCGCGCGGTTCCCGGGTCACGCTGTCGGCGGCGCTGGACGCCGGGCGCGTGCAGGTCGCGGTCGCCGATACCGGGCCGGGCATCGCGGCGGTCGATCTGCCGCAGCTCTTCGACCGCTTCTACCAGAGCCGCGCGAGCGTCGCGCCGGCCACCGGCGAGGGCGGCAAGGGGCTGGGCCTGGCGATCGTCAAGCGCATCGCCGAGCTCCACGATGGTGCGGTTTCGGTCAGCAGCCGCCCGAACGACGGCACCGGCACCCGCGTGCTGATCTCGCTGCCCGCCACGAGCCGCTGAAGGGCGCGGTCGTCGGTTGTCGGACGAGCCGGGAAACCCCTAGTGCACCGAGAGCGGGACGGGCCTAAAGTCGCGCTTCTCGCAGCAGGCACCTCGATGGTGCCGTGCAGGACGGGGCTGAGGAGACAGAAACAACGCACCGCGGCATGCACCGACGGTCGCGTACGACACGCAGGCCGCAGTCCGGGCCGATGCAAAATTCGAAGGGCGCCAGGCTGGACCTGGCGCCCTTTGTCCATTTTCGAGCGCGCTTTTCCGCGCGCCGCGTGAACAGCGCGGTCGCGGCGCCGCTGTTCGGGGCACCGGCTGCGCGCGCGCTGCGCGAAGATCGAGGGTCCCTGCTCCGTCTTCCGAAAGATCGCCATGCCCGTCGACCCGCAACTGCGCTCGCTGAACATCGACGTTCCGGCCCAGCCCGAGGCGTTGATCCGGCTGTCGACGCTGCTCGCCGACGAGAGCGTGAACCTGCAGGCCGTCAGCGCGCTGATCTCGAGCGACATGGCACTCGCCGCGGCGGTGCTGAAGGCGGTCAACTCCTCGCTCTACGGCCTGCGCGGCCGGGTCCAGACGGTACAGCAGGCGATCACCCACCTGGGCACGCGCGAGGTCGCGTCGGTCACCTTCGCGATGGGCCTGAAGTCGATGTTCCCGGCCGCGCCCGAGCTCGGTCCGATCTGGGAGCGCGCCAGCGTGCGCGGGCTGCTGATGGGCCGCATCGGTTCGGCGCTGAACGTCGACCCGTGGGCAGCGCACTCGGCCGGGCTGTTCGAGGAATGCGGCAAGGCGGTGCTGTTCCGCCATGCCAGCGATCGCTATCGCAAGTTGCTGGCGCAGGCGGCCAACGACGAGGAACTGCTGATGCTCGAGCACGTCGAGTTCGGCGTCAGCCACGACGCGCTCGGCGCCGCGCTGTGCGAGAGCTGGGGCCTCGATCCCGCGGCCGTGGCGAGCGTGCGCTTCCACGTGATCGTCAACACGACCCGCGAGCTGCCGATGCAGCTGCCGCGGCGCGCGATCTGTGCGCTCTCGGCGCTGGCGTACGCGCTGATGACCGATCCCGACTCGCTCGACGAGGTCGCGCAGGCGATCGCACCGCAGGCCGGCCTCGACCCGGCGCTGGTGCTGCGCGGCGCACGCAAGGTGCAGGAGCAGATCGAGGCCGCGGTGGCGCGCGCGGCCGAAGACTGAGACACGCAGGCTGGGAGCACCGGCGTCGGGAATATCCCTGAGTCGGCGCCGTCTCGCGCGTGCGGCGCGGCGATCGATCCGGATCGGCCCTACAGTTCCGGTTCGCGTGGGTGTCCGCGCCGAGGAACCGGATACATGCAAACCCGTCGAGAAATCATGCGCCGCAGCGCCGCGGTGGCGGCGCTGCTGGCCGGCGCCGGCGTGCTGCCGGCGCACGCGCAGAGCGCGTGGAACAAGGCCGCGTTCGAAGGCAAGTCGGTCGATGACGTGATCAAGGGCCTCGGCATCGCCAGGCCGGTCGAGAGCAAGGACATCCTGTTGACCGCACCCGACATCGCCGAGAACGGCGCGGTCGTGCCGATCGCCGCGAGCAGCGCGCTGCCCGACGTCAAGCGCATCGCGTTCCTGGTCGAGAAGAATCCGACGACGCTGGCCGGCGTGTTCGAGTTCAGCGACATGGTCGAGACCAGCGTCAAGACGCGCATCAAGATGGGCCAGACCTCGAACGTGCTCGCGGTCGCGATCACCGGCGACGGCAAGGTGCTGTACGCGCAGAAGGAAGTCAAGGTCACGCTGGGCGGCTGCGGCGGCTGATCGATCGAAGGAGTACAGAACATGTCCGACCCGATGCGCATTCGCGCCCAGGTGCAAGGCAGCGGCGCCGTCGTGCGCGTGCTGATGAGCCATGAAATGGAAACCGGCCAGCGCAAGGACGCCGCCGGCAAGACGATCCCGGCGTGGCACATCACCGAGGTCAGCGCGGCGCTGAACGGCAAGCCCGTGCTGAGCGCGCAGTGGGGCACCGCGATCGCGAAGAACCCGTTCACCGAGTTCGTCGTGAGGGGCGCGAAAGCCGGCGACAAGATCAGCATCAGCTGGGTCGACAACCACGGCGACCGGCGCACCGACGAGGCCGTCATCGCATGACGCGGGCCCGCGGTCGCATCGCCTGCGCCGTCGCACTCGCCGCTGCCGCCGCGCTGCTGGCGCCGGCAGCGCAAGCCCAGAGCAGCACGGCCGACGGCATCGCGCAGTACCGCGCGCTGCTCGCCGACGGCAACCCGGCCGAGCTCTGGGAAGCCAAGGGCGAAGCGCTCTGGAAGCAAAGGCGCGGGCCGAAGAATGCATCGCTCGAGGCCTGCGACCTCGGCAAGGGCCCGGGTGTCGTCAAAGGTGCGTTCGTCGAGTTGCCGCGCTATTTCGCCGACACGCAGCGCGTGCAGGATCTCGAGTCCCGGCTGCTGACCTGCCTGCAGGCGCTGCAGGGGTTCGACGCCGCAGCGGTCGCCGCGACACCGTTCGGCAAGGGCGAGCAGCTCAACATCGAATCGCTGGTGAGCTATGTCGCGGCCGAGTCGCGCGGGCTGAAGTTCAACCTGCCGCAGTCGCACGCCGAGGAGCGCCAGATGTTCGAGGTCGGCAAGCGCGTGTTCTTCTTCCGCGGCGGCCCGTACGACTTCGCGTGCGCCTCGTGCCACAGCGAGGCCGGCAGGCGCATCCGGCTGCAGGACCTGCCCAACCTGACCGTGAATCCCGGCGACGGTGTCGGCTTCGCGGCCTGGCCGGCGTACCGCGTGTCGAGCGGCGAACTCTGGACGATGCAGCGGCGCCTGAACGACTGCTACCGCCAGCAGCGCTTCCCGTTCCCGGGCTACGCGTCCGACGCGACGATCGCGCTCGGCGTCTACATGGGCGTGCAGTCGAAGGGCGCGGCGTCCATCGCGCCGGCCATCAAGCGCTGATGCAGACCTCACGATGAACATCCAACGACACATCACCGTCACCGCCGTCGCGATCGTCGTCGCCGGCTGCAGCAGCGCGCCGAGCCCGCAGGAGGCCGACCGCATCACGCAGCAGGTCATCCAGGCCTCGTTCCGCGAGCAGGGCATCGCCAAGCTCGACCGGCTGAACCAGGACGAATTGCAGAAGGCCTGTTCGGCCGAGACGGCGCCGACCGACGAGATCGCGAAGCGCCTCGAAGCCGCGCAGCTCGCGACCGTGCAGTGGCCCCGGGACGGGCTCTACCTCGGCGACTGGCGCGAAGGCGAGAAGCTCGCGCAGAACGGCCGCGGCGGCACCTGGAGCGACCCGGCGGGCGTGCCCGCCGGCGGCAATTGCTACAACTGCCACCAGATCGCGAAGGCCGAGATCTCGTTCGGCACGATCGGCCCGAGCCTGTACCAGTACGGCAAGCTGCGCGGCGTCGCGAACCCGGCCGATCCGGCGGCGGAAGCGATCGTCAAGTACACCTGGGGCAAGCTGTGGAACGCGAAGGCCTACAACGCCTGCTCCGGCATGCCGCGCTTCGGCCACGCCGGCGTGCTGACACCGGCGCAGATCAGGGACCTGATGGCGCTGCTGCTCGATCCGAAGTCGCCGGTGAACGCGCCGTAGTCCGCGCCGTTCGATCCGAGCCGTCCCGGCGCCAGAACGGCGCGATGAAGTGGCCGCGGCGGTGCGCGAGGCGCAGCATCGCGATGCCGGCCGCGGTGCACAGCGCGACCGCGACCGCCGAGGCCTCGGCGCCGAACTCGCCGCCCGAGAGCCACTGCGGGCCGCTCAGGCTGCCGACGAACAGCCCGTTCATCGGGATGCCCGAGGTCGGCACGCTGAAGATGCCGGCCTGCGTGAAGTTCCAGGCCGCATGGATGCCGATCGCCAGCCACAGGCGGCGCGTCAGCAGGTAGGCGGCGGCCAGCATGATGCCGGCCTCGAAGGCGATCGCGAGCGCGGCGAGCACGGTCGCGTGCGGGCTCAGCAGGTGACCGAAGCCGAACAGCGCGGCCGAGATCGCGAGCGCGATCCAGGTGCCGAGCGATTCTTCGAGCAGCCGGAAGATCACGCCGCGAAACAGGATCTCCTCGATCGCCGCGGCCGCGAACGACACGCAGAACGGGACGATCAGGATGGCGAGCTCACCGCGCACGCCGGTGATGCGGTAAGCGCCGAGCAGCGCCAGCACGCCGACCGTCGCGCTGAACAACCCGGCGCCGATCAGCAGCCCGGCGCCGAGCTCGCGCAGCGCGCCGGCGCGGCCGAACTCGGTCGCGGCGCGGCGCTCGATCCGGCGCGTGTACAGCGCGTAGGCGGCCCAGCCGAGCACGCAGGCGATGAACATCGAGAGCAAGGCGACCGGCACCTTGCCGAGCGTGCGCGCGAGCATCCAGACCGCACCCTGGCCGAGGAACACCGGCACGACGAACAGCAGCGCCAACGGCAAACGAATGAACGGTGATTTCATCGCGCGATCATCGCCGCAAAGGCTCGCGCCGCGTCGACCCCGCGCCTTTGGGTAGTCCCTCTCTTGGCGCCGCCGGCGGGATGCCATAACGTCGGCGCCACCGCCCGCGGGCATCCTGCCGTTCGTGCTCGAGGACTTGCATGTCGACGATCCAGACCCCCGTGCCTGCCGATGCGCTCGCGCTGCAGCGCCTGTACCACTGGGAGCGCACCGCGCCCGAGCGCACGGTGCTGACCCAGCCGCTCGGTGCCGGCGCGCTGCGCGAGTACACGTGGGGCCAGCTGCTCGACGAGACCCGCCGCATGGCCGCGCACCTGCAGTCGCTCGGGCTCCAGCCCGGCAGCCGCATCGCGATCCTGTCGAAGAACTGCGCGCACTGGCTGATGTGCGACTTCGCGATCTGGATGGCCGGTTTCGTCTCGGTGCCGCTGTACCCGACGCTGGCCGCCGGCACGATCCGGCAGATCCTCGAGCACAGCGAATCGAAGCTGCTGTTCGTCGGCAAGCTCGACGCCTGGGACGCGATGCGCCCCGGCGTGCCGAGCGGCCTGCCGTGCATCGCGCTGCCGCTGGCGCCGCCGACCGACTTCGCGCAGTGGGCCGAGCTCGTCGCGCACACCGCACCGCTGCCGGGCAGCCCGCTGCGCGACGGCGCCGAGCTCGCGACCATCATGTACACCTCGGGAACGACCGGCCTGCCCAAGGGCGTGATGCACAGTTTCGACACCTTCGCGTGGTCGCTGTCCACCGCGCTGAAGCGCGTGCCGCTGCGCGGCGATGCACGGATGCTCTCGTACCTGCCGCTCGCGCACGTCGCCGAGCGCACGCTGGTCGAGCACGGGCTGCTCGCGACCTCGATGCACGTGTTCTTCGCCGAGAGCCTGGAGACCTTCCCCGCCGACCTGCGGCGCGCGCGGCCGACCTGTTTCTTCTCGGTGCCGCGCCTGTGGGTCAAGTTCCAGCAGGGCGTGAACGCCAAGATGCCGGCCGACAAGCTCGCGCGCCTGCTGAAGATCCCGGTGGTCGGGCGCATCGTTGCGAAGAAGGTGCTGGGCGCGCTCGGCCTCGACCGCTGCAGCATCGCCGCCGGCGGCGCCGCGCCGATGCCGCCCGAGCTGCTGCGCTGGTACGCGAGCCTGGGCCTGCCGATCATCGAGGTCTACGGCATGACCGAGAACTGCGGTGTCTCGCACGCCACGCTGCCCGGCGTGCAGCGCCCCGGCACGGTCGGGCTGGCCTACGACGGCGTGCAAAGCCGCTTGTGCCCGGAGTTCGGCGAGATCCAGATGAAGAGCCCGGGCCTGATGCTCGGCTACTACAGGGAACCCGAGCTGACGCGCGAGGCGTTCACGCGGGACGGCTGGCTGCGCACCGGCGACAAGGGCCAGCTCGATGCCGAAGGCAACCTGCGCATCACCGGCCGCGTCAAGGACCTGTTCAAGACCAGCAAGGGAAAGTACGTTTCGCCGGCGCCGATCGAGGACAAGCTGGTGATGAACGGCGCTGTCGAGGCCTGCGTCGTCACCGGCGCGAACCTCGGCCAGCCGCTGGGCATCGTGATGCTGAACGCCGAATCGGCGGCGCGCGCGAACGACGCGGGTCAGCGCCAGGCGATGGAGGCGTCGCTCGCAGCGCACCTCGACGCGGTCAACGCGAAGCTCGACCCGCACGAGCAGCTCGATTGCCTGGTGGTCGTCAGCGAGCCGTGGACGGTCGACAACGGCTTCATCACACCGACCTTCAAGGTCAAGCGCAGCCGCATCGAAGAGGCCTATGCCGGGCAGTTCGAGCGCTGGGCCGGCGCACACCGGCGCGTTGTGTGGCATCCCGCGTAGCGCGGGTCGGCACCCGCGGCATCGGGAACAATAGGGGCGGCGCAATCGTCCGGAAGTCGAAGGCGCGCCGAAGGAACCCGAATGCAGCTTGACTGGAACCACTTCACGCCGATCGCGAGCCTCGCGGGCGGCGCGGCGATCGGCCTCGCGACCGCGCTGTACCTGCTCGGCAGCGGGCGCATCGCCGGAATCGCCGGGATCGTCGCCGCCGCGGTGCAGGCGCTGCCGTGGCGGCGCGGGGCGGCGCTGCCCTGGCTGTTCGTCGCCGGGCTGGCGCTCGCGCCATGGTGCTGGCGGCTCGTCGCGCCGCTGCCGGGAATGCGGGTCGACGTGGGGAGCGCCGGGCTGATCGTCGCCGGGCTGCTGGTCGGCTTCGGCGTGCGGCTCGGCAACGGCTGCACCAGCGGGCATGGCGTCTGCGGGCTGAGCCGGCTGTCGCTGCGCTCGCTCGCGAACGTGCTCGCGTTCATGGCCGCCGGCGCCGCGACCGTGTTCGTGCTGCGCCATCTCGTGGGCGCTTGAGATGGCCGCGCTGATCGCACTCGTCAGCGGCCTGGTGTTCGGCCTCGGGCTGATCGCCGGCGGCATGACCGACCCGGGCAAGGTCAAGGGCTTCCTTGACCTGGCCGGCGCCTGGGACCCGAGCCTCGCGCTCGTGATGGCGGGCGCGATCGCGGTCGGGCTGGGGGCTTTCGCCTGGGCGCGGCGCCGCCCGCGGGCCTGGTCGGGCGCGCCGATCGAACTGCCGGCGTCGACCGCGATCGATGCGCGGTTGATCGGCGGCGGCGTGCTGTTCGGCGTCGGCTGGGGCATCGCGGGCTTCTGCCCCGGGCCGGCGCTGGTCGCGCTCGCCTCGGGTTCGAGCGCGGCGCTGCTGTTCGTCGCTGCGATGCTGGCCGGCATGCTGCTGCACGACAGGGTCTGGGCGCTTCGCCAGCGTAAAGTCGCGCCAGTCCCGAAGTACCCATGACGAACCGTGCCCCGCGTTCCCCCCGCCCCGCGATCAGCTGCGTGGTGCCAGCCTACAACGAGGCCGCGAACCTCGGCCCGCTGCTGACCGGGCTGACCGCGCAGCTCGCCGAGCTGACCGATCGCTGGGAAGTGATCGTGATCGACGACGGCAGCCGCGATGCGACCCCCGCGGCGATGGCCTCGTGGGTCAAGGCCCCCGGCGTGCGCTACGTGCGCCTGTCGCGCAACTTCGGCAAGGAGGCGGCGCTGACCGCCGGCATCGACCGTGCCGCCGGCGATGTCGTGCTGCTGATGGACGCCGATCTGCAGCACCCGGCGTCGCTCGTCCCCGAGATGGTCGAGGCGTGGCGCGAAGGCGCCGACATGGTCTGCGCGGCGCGCGCGTCGCGCGCCGACGAGAGCTGGCCGAAGCGCCTTGGCACCGCCCTCTTCTATCGGCTCGTGAACCACAACTCGCCGGTGCCGATCCCGGTCGATGCGGGCGACTTCCGCCTGATGGACCGCCGCGTCGTCGACGCGCTGAAGGCGCTGCCCGAGCGCAACCGCTTCATGAAGGGTCTGTACGCATGGGTCGGCTTCCACAACGTGATCATTCCGTACGTGCCCGCCGAACGTCACGCCGGCACCAGCACCTTTTCGCTGCGCAGCCTGTCGAAGCTGGCGTTCACCGGCGTCACCGCGTTCACGAACGCGCCGCTGCGGCTGTGGAGCGGCATCGGCGTGATTGTCGCGCTGTTCGCGCTCGCGTTCGGCGCGTGGATCGTCATCGAACACTTCATCTACGGCAGCGATGTGCCCGGCTGGGCGACGCTGGTCTGCGGCATGATGTTCTTCAGCGGCGTTCAGCTGCTGTCGATCGGCATCCTCGGCGAGTACGTCGGCCGCATCTTCGACGAGGTCAAGCAACGGCCGGTCTACCTGGTCGGCAGCGAGGCGGGGCGCGGGGCGATTCACGCACCGAGCGAGCCGCACGCATGACAAGAACACTGGCCCTTTGCGCGGACGACTTCGGCCTTGCGCCGGGCATCTCGGCCGGCATCGCGAAGCTCGCGCACGCGCAGCGGCTCAGCGCCGTCTCGTGCATCACCAACAGCCCGCACTGGAACGCGGCCGCGCGGCTGCTGAAAGACCTGCCGCGCACGGTCGACGTCGGGCTGCACCTCAACCTGACCGAAGGCCAGCCGCTCAGCGCGCGCCTCGCGCGGCGCTGGGCGCGGCTGCCCGCGTTGCCGCGGCTGATCGCGCAGGCGCACCTGCGTCTGCTGCCGCTCTCGCAGGTGCGCAACGAGGTGCACGCGCAGCTCGCGGCCTTCAACAGCGCGCTCGGCCGTCCGCCGGCGTTCATCGACGGCCACCAGCACGTGCACCATCTGCCGGGCCTGCGCCAGGTGATCCTCGACATGGTCGAGCACGTGCAGCCGATCCCGGCGGTGCGCAGCACCGGCCACGTGCTCGGCCCGGGCGCTGCGTTCAAGCGCCGCGTGATCGAGCGCACGGGCGGGCGGGCGCTCGCCGCCGAACTCGCGCAGCGCGTGATCGCGCACAACCCGGCCTTGCTCGGCGCCTACGATTTCGTCGAGCCGAACTACCAGTCGCTGATGCGCCGCTGGCTCGCCGAGCTGCCGGCCGAAGGTGCGCTGCTGTTCTGCCACCCCGGCACGCACCTCGCCGGCGACCCGGCCGATGCGATCGCTGCGGCGCGCGAGCGCGAGCTCGCGTACCTGGGCAGCGTCGCGTTCGATGCCGATCTCGCGGCGGCCGACGTCCGGCTCGGCAAGGTCTGGCAGACGAGGTCGCTGCCGGCGCCTAGGGCCTGTTAACGCTATGGGAGGGCTCGCGCCGGGGTGCCGCAGGCCGCAGGGCAAGGGTGCGCGAGGCCGTGTGCCTCTGGCACACAACGAGCGCACAACGCGGCCCTGCGGCCTGCGGC
>NZ_JBFUKR010000034.1:0-48492 GCF_056400745.1 Rhizobacter sp. P5_A1 | reverse complement strand
CCCGCGGCCGCAACGGCGGCGCGCGCGGCGCTGCCGCTGCGCGGCGTCGCGGTCTGGCTGATCGAGGACGACGCCGCGGTCCGCGACGCGCTGCACGCGCAGCTGCAGCACTGGGGCGCGCGGGTCACCGTGCTTGCGAACCGGGCCGAGGTGGCGCGCCGCCTCGACGATGGAGACGCGCTGCCCGAACTGATCGTCAGCGACCAGCGCCTGCCCGACGGCAGCGGCCTCGACTGCATCGCGTCGATCCGCGCGCGCGCGGCGCGCGCCGTCCCCGCGCTGATCGTCACCGGCGACACCGCGCCGGCGGCGCTGGCGCTGCTCGCGGCCAGCACGCTGCCGGTGCTGCACAAGCCCTTCAGTGCCGAGGCCTTGCTCGCGCAGCTGCTGCACGTACGCCGCGCCGAGACGCGCGACCCGGAACGCGCGCTCTGAACGTCAGCCCGCGACTTCGGCGGGACCGAGCCACAGCCCGAGCCGCGCCGCCGCGACCACCGCCTGCGTGCGCGAGGCGGCGTCGAGCTTGCGGAAGATCGCAGCCAGGTGCGTCTTGACGGTCGACTCGGACATCTCGAGCTCGCGCCCGATGACCTTGTTCGCCTTGCCGTCGACGAGCAGGCGCAGCACGTCGGCCTGGCGCGGCGAGAAGCCGATGGCCTCCGGGGTCGTCGGGCGCGGCGTCCAGCCGGCGGGGTCGGTCGTGCGTGGCGTGGCGCGCCGTTCGATCGCCGCGCTCGGCAGGTAGATGCCGCCGCCGAGCACGGTGCGCAGCGCGCCCAGCATCGCGCCGGACTCGATGCTCTTCGGGATGAAGCCGGCCGCGCCGGCGTTGATCGCGGCCATCACGGTGGCGATCGATTCATCGGCCGACAGCGCGACCAGGCGCGCACCGGGCGCCGCCTCGCGCAGCCACGGCAGCGCGGCGATGCCGTCGCCGTCGGGCAGCGTCAGGTCGAGCAGCACGAGCTGGACATCGGCATCGCGCGCGATCGCGGCGCGGGCCTCGGCGAGCGTGCCGGCCTGCAGCAACTGCAGGTCGGCGAACTCGCGGTCCATGAGCAGCGCGACGCCATCGCGCAGCAGCGCATGGTCGTCGACAAGAAGTACCTTCATGGTTCGAATGCGGAGCCGGCAATGCGGCGCATTATCGGGGCCGCATTGCCACCCCCTTGATGGCCGCGCCGGTGCGGCCTGCGCTCAGCGCGCCGGCAGGTGCTGCTGCGCGACCGGCCGCATCTCGTCGTTCAGCCCGGCGGCGACCAGCGCGCCGGTGGCCATCAGGGTCGCGAGTGCGAACGCCAGCAGTCCCAGGATACGGCTCGGTTCGGTGCGCATGACGGTGTCTCCTCGCTGGTCGCCATCCACGCGCTCGGCAGCATCGGAGTGCGCTGCAGCACGCGGTCCGGTCAATGTAGCGAGGCCTCGCGGGCGCGGCTTGCGCTGCATCAAGGGCGCGCCTCGGGCGAGGCCCGGCGCGCACGACCGCGATCGACCTTGATCTGCATCAAGGTCGCGTGACGCCTCGGTTCCTAGCATAGGTGCATGCGAAATACACCTTCTGACGCCGGCGCGCTGCCGGCGCCGTCGGGGCCTGATCGACCATCCATTGCGAGGAACCTGCGATGAAATCCAACAACCGGCTGTGGCGCTGGCTCGGCCTGATCTTCGTGCTGTCGTTCGGGGTGCTCGGCTACCTCGGCGTGCAGATCTACCTGACCGCGCCGCCGATCCCGAAGGCCGTCGTCACGACCGACGGCGAAGTGCTCTTCACCGGCGCGCAGATCCAGCTCGGCCAGCAGGCCTGGATGTCGGCCGGCGGCCAGCAGCTCGGCACGGTCTGGGGCCACGGCAGCTACGTCGCGCCCGACTGGTCGGCCGACTGGCTGCACCGCGAGGCGACCGCGCTCGAGGCGATCCGCACGCAGCAGCACCGCGCCGCGGCGACGCTGACGAGCGCCGACCGCGCCGCGATCGCGGCGACGCTGAAGGACGAGATGCGCCGCAACACCTACGACGAGGCGAGCGGCACGGTCACCGTGTCGCCGGAACGGGCGCGCGCCATTCGCGCGGTCGCGCAGCACTTCGACGACCTGTTCGGCACCGAGCCGTCGCTCGCGGCGCTGCGCGAGCAGTACGCGATGGGCGACGGCGCGCTGCCCGCGCGCAGCGACCGCCAGGCCCTGGCCGCGTTCTTCTTCTGGACCTCGTGGGCCGCGAGCACCGACCGCCCCGGCGAGACGCAGCTCTCGTACACCAGCAACTGGCCGCACGAGCCGATGGTCGGCAACACGATGTCGGACTCGGCCGCGATCTGGACGATGGTCAGCATCGTGCTGCTGCTCGGCGCGATCGCCGCGATGCTGTGGGTGCACGGCAGCACCGGTCACGAGGTCGCCGCGCAGCCGCTGCCGAACGACCCGCTGCTCGGCGCGGTCGCGACGCCGTCGATGCGCGCGACGCGCAAGTACTTCTTCGTCGTCGTCGGCCTGATGCTGCTGCAGATCGCGATGGGCGCGATCACCGCGCACTACGCGGTCGAGGGCCAGGCCTTCTTCGGCATCCCGCTCGCGCAGGTGCTGCCGTATGTCGTGAGCCGCACCGTGCACACGCAGGTCGGCATCTTCTGGATCGCCACCGCGTGGCTCGCCACCGGCCTGTACGTCGCGCCGCTGCTGTCGGGGCGCGAGCCGAAGTTCCAGAAGCTCGGCGTCGACCTGCTGTTCTATGCGCTGGTCGCGATCGTCGTCGGCTCGACGATCACCGGCTGGCTCGGCACCCTGCAGCACATGGGCGTCGACTACAGCTTCTGGATCGGCAACCAGGGCCTCGAGTACACGAGCATGGGCCGGGTCTGGCAGCTGCTGCTGTTCGTCGGCCTGCTGTTCTGGGTCTTCCTGCTCGGCCGCGCGCTGTGGCCGGCATTGCTGAAGCCCTCGGAATCGCGTGGCCTGATCGCGATGGTGTTCCTGTCGGCGACCTGCATCGGCGGCTTCTACGCGAGCTCGCTCGCGTGGGGCCAGCATACCCACTACTCGATGATCGAGTACTGGCGCTGGTGGCTCGTGCACCTGTGGGTCGAGGGCTTCTTCGAGGTCTTCGCCACCGCGGTCGTCGCGCTGATCTTCACGCGGCTGGGCCTGGTGCGCAGCGCGAGTGCGAACCGCGCGATCATCGCCGAGACCATCGTGTTCCTGTTCGGCGGCATCCTGGGCACGCTGCACCACCTGTACTTCACCGGCACGCCGACTTCGGTGATCGCGGTCGGCGCGGTGTTCTCGGCCCTCGAGGTCGTGCCGCTGACGATGATCGGCCTGGAGGCGCTGCAGACCTACCAGCGCTCGAAGGCAGCACCGTGGCTCGCGACCTACAAGTGGCCGGTGATGTGCTTCGTCGCGGTCGGCTTCTGGAACACCGTCGGCGCCGGCCTGCTCGGCTTCGCGATCAACCCGCCGGCATCGCTGTACTACGTGCAGGGCCTGAACATGACGGCCGCACACGGTCACGCGGCGCTGTTCGGGGTCTACGGCATGCTCGGCATCGGCCTGATGCTGTTCTGCCTGCGCGGCCTGTTCGCAACCCGGCTGCACACCGATCGCCTGCTCGCACCCGCGTTCTGGGGCATGAACATCGGCCTGGCGATGATGGTCTTCATGTCGCTGCTGCCGGCCGGCATTTACCAGGCCTGGGCCAGCATCGGCAAGGGCATGTGGTACGCGCGCTCGCCCGAGATCGTGCACTCGAAGATCATGGAGACGCTGGTCTGGCTGCGCGTGCCGGGCGACATCGTCTTCGCGGCCGGCGCGTTGCTGCTCGCGCTCTACGCGCTGCGCCTGCTGCGCCACCCGCTCGCGAAGGTCGGCTTGGCGCGCGCCGCGGCGGCAAGCGCAGCACACTGATCGCATCGTGGGCCGGCCCGCCGGCCCCGCTTCCGCTCGACGCCCCATGAAACTCACTGCCTTCACCGACTACGCGCTGCGCACGCTGATCTTCCTCGCGACGCGGCCCGAGCGGCGCGCGACGATCGCCGAGGTCGCCACCGCATTCGAGGTTTCCGAGCACCACCTGACCAAGGTCGTGCACTTTCTGGGCAAGTGCGGCTGGCTTGCGAACCTGCGCGGCAGGGGTGGCGGCCTGACGCTGGCCGTCGCTGCCGACACGATCGTCATCGGCGATGTCGTGCGGCAGACCGAGGGCCAGGCGTTGCCGGCCGAGTGCTTCGCCGTCGACGGCGGCCACTGCGCGATCACGCCGGTGTGCCGGCTGCGCGGCGTGCTCGGCGAAGCGGTCCAGGCCTTCTACGCCGTGCTCGACCGCCACACGCTGGCCGATGTCGCGCGCAACCAGCGCGCACTCGCCGGCATCCTGTTTGCCGAGATGCCCGATCCCGCGCGGCCGGCGCGGCGCGCGATGTCATGACCGCCGCGTTCCCGTACAGCGGCCCCGAAGCGTTGCGCGCGCCGATCGGCGCTGCACTGCAGCGCGTCGTCGACCCGGAGCTCGCGCTGAGCATCGTCGATGTCGGCCTGATCTACGGCGTGACCGTCGATGACGCGACGGTGCAGGTGCGGCTCACGATGACCTCGCCGGCCTGCCCGGTGGCCGATGTGATCGTCGACGACATCGGGACCGAGCTCGACCGGGTCGTGCCATCCGAGCTCCGGGTCGAGGTCGACCTGGGCTGGGAGCCGCCGTGGACCTCCGATCGGATGAGCGAGCGCGCGAAGCGCTTCATGGGATGGTGAAGCCCTTGCTGCTCGCGCTGGCCGCGCTGGCGCTCGTCGGCGGCATCGCCGGCGGGCTGCTGCGCGTGGGTGTCTCGCTGCCGGGCGCCGGCGCGGCGGCCTGGCCGGTGCATGCGGCCGCGTCCCATGCGGCACTGATGATCGGCGCCTTTCTGGGCACCGTGATCGGCATCGAGCGGGCGGTCGCGCTGCGGCACCGCCTTGCGTTCATCGCGCCGCTGGCCTCGGGGCTCGGCGGGCTCGCGTGGCTGCTCGGCGCGGCGGCGCTCGGGGCATGGCTCGGCGTCGCGGGCGCGCTCGCGTTCGTCGGCGTCAACCTCGTCGTCGTGCGCCGGCAATCGGCCGCGCACACCGCGCTGCTGCTGCTCGGCGCCGCGGCATGGGCGGTCGGCAACCTGTTGGTCGCGGCCGGCATCGGCACGGCGACGGCGCTGCCATGGTGGTTCGCCTTCCTCGTGATGACGATCGCGGCCGAACGCCTCGAAATGACGCGCCTGATGCGGCGCGGCCGCGCGGTCGGCCGCACGCTGGCGGCGGTGCTGGCACTGCTGCTGGTCGGCGCTACCGTGTCGATCGCGGCACCGGCGACCGGCGGCGTGCTGTTCGGCCTCGCGCTGACCGCGCTCGCCGCGTGGTTCGGCGCCTTCGACATCGCGCGCCGCACCGTGCGTGCGCGAGGCCTGAGCCGCTACATGGCGCTCGCGCTGCTCGGCGGCTACGCCTGGCTCGCGGTCGCCGGCCTCGCGTGGATCGGCACCGCCTGCGGGCTGACGCTGCGCGACGCCGCACTGCATGCGCTCGGCCTGGGCTTCGTCGTCAGCATGATGATGGGCCATGCGCCGGTGATCCTGCCGGCGATCGCGCGCGTCAAGCTGCGCTTCGGCGCCTGGTTCTACCTGCCGCTGGCTGCCCTGCACGGCACGCTCGCGCTGCGGCTCGGCCCGGGCCTGGCGGACTTCGGCTGGCGCACCCTCGGGGCGATCGGCAACGCCGCGGCGATCGCGCTGTTCGCCGCGACGCTCGTCGGCGCCGCGCTCGCCTGGCGTCACGCGCATCGCACACCGCCGCGCACGCGCGAGACGCCCGCATGACGACAAGCTTGCTGCCGATCGAAGAACGCCCGATCCGCCGCACCGGGTTCGCGCTGTGGCAACTCGGCTTTCGGCCGTTCTATCTGCTCGCGAGCGTGTTCACGGCGCTGTCGATCGGCCTGTGGGCGCTGCAGTTCGCCGGCGTGCTGGCGCATCCGTACCTGCGCGGGCCGATCTGGCACGCGCACGAGATGCTGTTCGGCTTCGCGCTCGCGGTCGTCGTCGGCTTCCTGTTCACGGCCGGGCGCAACTGGTCGAACCGGCCGACGCCGACCGGCGCGCCGCTCGCGGCGCTGGCCGCGCTGTGGGTCGCCGGCCGCGTGCTCGTGCTGACGCCCTTCGGCTGGACCGCCGCGGTCGTCAACGCCGCGTTCCCGCTCGCGGCCGCGATCGCGCTCGCGGTTCCCTTCATCGCGGCGCGCAACCGGCGCAACTACTTCTTCGCCGGGCTGCTGCTGCTGATGGCCGCGGCCGAATTGCTGGTGCACCTGTCGCAGCTCGGCGTGATCGCGCTGCCGGGTTGGGCCGGCATCCAGCTCGCGCTCGATGCACTGCTCTTCATCATGGCGGTGATGGGCGGCCGCGTGATCCCGATGTTCACGAACAACGGCGTGCCGGGCGCCGGCGCGACACGCCGGCCGTGGGTCGAGCGGGCCGCGCTCGGCGCGGTGCTGGCGCTGCTGGCGGCCGACGCGCTGAACCTCGGCGGTGCGGCGCTGGCGCTCGTCGCCGGCTTCGGCGCGCTCGCGCATCTCGCACGCTGGGCGCTGTGGCGGCCCTGGAAGACCGCGCTCGCGCCGCTCGTCTGGGTGCTGCACGCCGCGTACGCGTGGGTTCCGCTGCACCTCGCGCTGCGCGCGCTCGCGCAATTCGGCGTGGTCGCGCCATCGCTGGCAACGCACGCGCTGACCGTCGGCGCCGCCGGCGGCCTGATCATCGGCATGATGACGCGCACCGCACTCGGGCACACCGGGCGAGCGCTGCGCGCCGGCCGCAGCGAGGTCGCCTGCTACGTGCTGGTGCTGCTCGCGGCGCTGCTGCGGGTCGGGCTGCCGCTGGCTGCGCCGGCGCTGACGCTGCCGGCGGTGCTCGGCTCCGCGGCGCTCTGGTCGGCCGGCTTCGCGCTGTACGCCGTGGCGTACTGGCCGGTGCTGACGCGGGCGCGCACCGACGGCCGGCCGGGCTGAACCGGCCATGGACTACGTCGTCGTCAAGACCGTGCACCAGACCGCCGTGGCGCTGTCGTTCGCGGGCTTCTTCGCACGCGGTGTCGGCGCGCTGCACGGCGCTGCGTGGGTTCGCGGCGGATTCGCGCAGCGCGCGCCGCACGTCGTCGACTCGGTGCTGCTGCTGTCGGCGCTGACGCTCGCGTGGATGCTGCGGCTGAACCCAACCCAGGCGCCGTGGCTGCTGGCGAAGATCGTCGGGCTGCTGCTCTACATCGGCTTCGGCATGGTGGCGCTGAAGCCCGGCTGGCCGCTGCGCGTGCGCGCCGCCGCGTGGGCCGCGGCGCTGCTGACCTTCGCCTGGATCGCGTCGGTCGCGATGACCAAGAACCCGCTCGGGTTCTTCGCGCTGCTCTGAAGGATGGTTTCTTCTCCCGTTTGCGGGAGAGGGCGCAATGTGGCGCCGCTACTGCGGCGCGGCGATCGCCGCGCGCAAGGTCTTCAGCAGCGCCGGATCGACGGCACCCAGCGTGCCGGTGCGCGCGGCGATGCGGCCTTCGCCGTCGAGCAGCTCGATCGTGCTCGAGTGGTTGTACTCGCCGCTCGCCAGGCGCCGGTACTGCACACCGAGCAACGCAGCGAACTTGCGGGCGCTCGCGTCGTCGGTGCGCGCCACCGTCCAGCGCGGATCGGCGCGGTGCGCATCGGCCTTGCGCTTCAGCACCGCGACGCTGTCGCGCGCCGGGTCGAAGCTGACCATCAGCACCCGCACGCGCTCGCGTTCGGCGGGCGGCAACGCCTGCAAGGTCATCTGCAGCGTCTCGAAGATCATCGGACAGACCATCTCGCACGAGCTGTAGAACATGCTGGCCAGCACCGGCCGGCCGCGCAGCGAAACGACGTCGAACGGCTGGCCGTTCTGATCGGTCAGCGGCGGTCGGAAGTTGTAGACCGAGTCGCCCGGCAACGCGCCCGCGACACGCGCGATCGAGGGCAGGCGTATCGGCAGGAGCGCGCTGCCGGCGAGGCAGCGCAGCACGTCGCGGCGCGACAGGCAAATCGGCAGGTTCATCGGCGGTCTCCATCGCGGGCACATCGAAAGCCCAGGTTGCTGGTCGTGTCGGCGGCGCTCAGCGACGACAGCAGCGCGATGCGCATCAGCACCGCGTAGCTGTCGCGGTCGATCACGCTGATCGCGCCGGCGCCACAGAATTTCAGGGCGTCGGGGTCGCCCTGCGTGCGGCTGTCACCGGCGATGAACAGCGCATTGAAGTCGTCGACCCACTCCCAGACCGCGCCGTGCAGATCGCGCACGCCATGGGCATTGGCCGGCCCGCCGACGTTCGGCAGCAGCGCGGCGGTCGGCCGCTCGTACCAGGCCAGGATGCGGCGGCGCCATTGCGGATCGGCGCGCGCGTCCAGGCGCGTGTCGTCGGCGGCCGCCGCGTACTCCCACTCGAGCCAGGTCGGCAAGCGCGCGCCTTCGCTCTCGCAAAAGGCCTTGGCCGCAAACCAGCTGACGTTGGTCTGCGGCCGGTCGGCTGCGCCGTCGGCGGCGAAGCGCGTGGCGTCGCGCCAGTCGATCAGGTAGCGCTTGTCGGCGAAGACCGCGGCGACGCGGTCGCGCTGCCACTCGGGATGCGCGCGCACGAACGCGAGGTATTCGCCGGCCGTGACCGGCGTCGTGCGCAGCCCGAACGGCGCGATCTCGACCGGCACCGTCGCGCTCGGCACCGGCCCCTGTGGCAGCACGCTGACGAAGCGGCCGCCGGGCAGCGCTTGGTAGTCGGCACCGAACGCCAGCCCGCACGCCATCAGCAGGCCGACGCAGCAAGCCCGCGCCGTGGTCATGTCAATGCGCCGGCGCCGCCGCGGGCGCGGCCGTCGCGCGCTGCTTCTTGACCTCGTCGGTCGAGATCCGGCCGCCCGGGTTGCCCCAGCTGTTGTAGACGTAGGTCAGGATGTTCGCGACCTCGTCGTCGTTGAGCTGGTTCATCGGCGGCATCACCGAGTCGTACTCGCTGCCGTTGACCTTGATCTTGCCGTTCAGCCCGCGCAGCACCACGTCCATCGCCCGCTTCGTGTCGACGCCGAGGAAGTCCGACTTCGCCAGCGGCGGGAACACCCCGGGCAGCCCTGCGCCGCTGGCCTGGTGGCACACCGAGCAGGTCCCGGCGAACAGCGCCTCGCCGGCGTGAATCTGGTCCTGCAAAGTCAGCGTGCCACTGGCCGACGACGCGGTTGCCCTGGTCACCGCGTCGAGGTTCGGGCCGGCGCGGTCGCCGAGGTAGACCGAGTCGAGTTCCTTGCCGGAGTAGATCGCCTTGTCCTCGGTGCCGTTGACCTTCATGATCGCCAGCGCGCCCTTGTTGAAGGCGCGGAAGATCGAGTGGTCGACGATCACGTAGCTGCCCGGCACGCGGGTGCGGAACTCAGCGATCGCCGCGCCGCCGGCCGGGATCAATGTGGTCTGCACGTTCATCTGGGCGTTGGTGCCGCCCTCGAAGCGCACCTTGTCGAAGATCGCGCCGATGACGTGGAAGCTCGACACGAGGTTCGGCCCGCCGTTGCCGATGAACAGGCGGACGGTCTCGTTGACGTTGGCCTTCAACGCCTTGTCGCCGGTCAGCGCGCCTTCGGCGCCATTGAACAGCACATAGGTCGGCTTCTCGTCGATCGCCTTTTCCATGTCGAAGGGCTGGTTGCCCTTCTCGCGGTACTTGCCGGTCGTGTAGAAGTCGCCCTGCATCACGTAGTACTCGCGGTCGACCTTCGGCAGGCCCTTCGGCGGTTCGACGAGGATCAGCCCGTACATGCCGTTCGCGACGTGCATGCCGACCGGCGCGGTCGCGCAGTGGTAGACGTAGATGCCCTCGTTGAGCGCCTTGAACGTGAACTGCGATGCATGGCCCGGCGCCGTGAAGCTCGACGCCGCACCGCCGCCCGGACCGGTCACGCCGTGCAGGTCGATGTTGTGCGGCATCTTGCTGCCCGGGTGGTTCTTCAGATGGAACTCGACCGTGTCGCCCTGGCGCACGCGGATGAAGCTGCCGGGCACCGTGCCGCCGAAGGTCCAGAACGTGTAGTTCACGCCCTCGGAGATCTGCATCTCCTTCTCGACCACCTCGAGCTCGACGATGACCTTGGCCGGGTAGTTGCGCGCGGTCGGCGGCGGCACGTGCGGCGGGCTCGTCAGCACCGCGTGGATCGGCGCGCCGCGCGGCGGGCCGAAGTCGCCCGGCGCCGGTGCGTCCTTTGCGGCGACGGCTGCGAGCGGCAGGCCGATGGCGGCGGCGAGGCCGATGATCCGAAAGCGGCTGCTGCGGCGCATGCGGCCGAGAAATTCTTGGGGGCTCATGGGAGGTCTCCGTGGGTGGACTGGCATCGGTGGGACGCCCGTCACTGTGGCGATGCACGAGCCCGAACGTATTGATGCATCTCAAATGAACCTTATGAAAAATTCGCCGGCCGACGCCGCCAGCACGCGCGCGCACGCTCGATGACGCAGGTCAAGACCCTCCCGGCGTCGCTTCCATAAGGTGCCGCGATACTTTTCCCAGGAGCCTGCCGATGACCACCGACGCCAACGCCCGCGCCACCCGTGGCGCCCCGACGACCCTCGCCGCGCGCGGCGCGCCGCCCCCCCAGGCGATCAGCAAGGAGGTGCTGCTCGAGAAGTACGCGAAGGGCGACGAGCGCGACATCGACGACGTGCGCCGCCGCGTCGCCCATGCCATCGCGCTGGCCGAGGCGCCGGAGCAGCGCGCCGCCTGGGAGGCGCGCTTCCTGCAGACGCTGCGCGAGGGCTTCATCCCCGCCGGCCGCATCAATTCGGCGGCCGGCACCGAGCTCGAGGCGACGCTGATCAACTGCTTCGTGCAGCCGGTCGGCGACTCGATCGCGGAGAACGACGACGGTCACCCCGGCATCTACATCGCGCTGACCGAGGCGGCCGAGACGATGCGCCGCGGCGGCGGTGTCGGCTACGACTTCTCGCGCATCCGGCCGCGCGGCGCGTGGGTCGGCAGCACGCGGTCGAATGCATCGGGGCCGGTCTCGTACATGCGCGTGTTCGACCGCTCGTGCGAGACCGTCGAGTCGGCCGGCTCGCGCCGCGGCGCGCAGATGGGCGTGCTGCGCTGCGACCACCCGGACATCGAGGAGTTCATCCACGCGAAGGACCAGGGCGATCTCTCGAACTTCAACATCTCGGTCGGCCTGACCGACGCGTTCATGCAGGCGGTGCAGGCCGACGCGAGCATCGATCTCGTGCACCGCGCCGCGCCCGGCCCGCAGCGCCTCGCCGAGGGTGCACGCCAGCGCGACGACGGACTGTGGATCTACCGCAGCCTGCCGGCGCGCACGCTGTGGGACCAGGTCATGCGCTCGACCTACGACCACGCCGAGCCGGGCGTGCTGTTCCTCGACCGCATCAACCTCGACAACAACCTGTCGTACTGCGAGACCATCGCGGCGACCAACCCGTGCGGCGAGCAGCCGCTGCCGGCCTACGGCTGCTGCTGCCTCGGCTCGATCGACCTGACACGCTTCGTGCTCGACCCGTTCGAGCCCGAGGCGCGCTTCGACGAAGCGGCCTTCGAGCGCCACGCGCAGGTCGCGGTGCGCATGCTCGACAACGTGCTCGACATCACCTGCTGGCCGCTGCCGCGCCAGGCCGAAGAGGCCAGCGGCAAGCGCCGCGTCGGCCTCGGCTTCACCGGCCTCGGCGATGCGCTGGCGATGCTGAACCTGCGCTACGACACGCCCGCCGCACGCGCTGCGGCCGCGCGCATCGCGCAGCAGCTGCGCGACGCGGCCTACGGTGCCTCGAGCGACCTCGCAGCCGAGCGCGGCGCGTTCCCGCTGTTCAACGCCGACCTGTACCTGAGCCGCGGCACCTTCGCGTCGCGGCTGCCGGCGGCGCTGAAGGAGCGCATCCGCGCCAGCGGCATGCGCAACTCGCACCTGCTGTCGATCGCACCGACCGGCACGATCAGCCTCGCGTTCGCCGACAACGCGAGCAACGGCATCGAGCCGCCGTTCGCGTGGCGCTACACGCGCCGCAAGCGCGACGCCGATGGCGGCTTCACCGAGTACGCGGTCGAGGATCACGCCTGGCGCCTGTACCGGCATCTGAAGGGCGCCGATGCGCCGCTGCCGCCGGCCTTCGTGACCGCGCTCGAGATGAGCGCGCAAGCGCACGAGGAGATGGTCGCGGCGGTCGCGCCGCATGTCGACACCGGCATCTCGAAAACCGTCAACGTGCCGTCGGACTACCCGTACGCCGACTTCCAGGACCTGTACCTGCGCGCCTGGACCTCCGGGCTGAAGGGGCTCGCGACCTACCGCCCGAACGCGGTGCTCGGCGCGGTGCTCAGCGTGACCCCGGCGCTGGCCGCCTCCACGCCGGCGGCCTCGCCGGCGAGCCTCGACAGCGTCAACACGCGCCTTGCGCTGGAACGCATGCCGCAGCCGGTGCTGGCCTCGCTGCGCTGGCCGGGCCGGCCCGACCTGCCGGCCGGCAACGACGCGTGGAGCTTCATGGTGCGGCATCCGTTCGGCGAGTTCGCGCTGTTCATCGGCGTGCTGCCCGACGAAGACCTGGGCGGCCGCCTGGCGCCGTTCGAGGTCTGGGTCAACGGCGCCGAGCAGCCGCGCGGGCTCGGTGCGCTCGCGAAGACCTTGTCGATGGACCTGCGCGCGAAAGACCCGGCCTGGGTGCGCCTGAAGCTCGACGCGCTCGCGACCGTGCAGGAAGAGCGCGCCTTCGACATGCCGTTCCCGCCCAGCGGCGAGCCGCGGCGCTTTCCCGGCGTCGTCGCGGCGACCGCGGCGGTGATCCGCTGGCGCTGCGAGCGGCTCGGGGTGTGGGCGGGCACTGCCGGCCCCACACCTGTTTTGGATGCGATGTTCAGCCGCGACGAGCCGCAGACCGGCCCGCACGGCACGCTCGCGTGGGCGGTCGACATCCACAACCCGGCCAGCGACGAGCAGTTCACCTTGACGCTGAAGGAGGTCGTGCTGCCCGACGGACGCGGCGGCACGATCACGCGGCCCTGCGCGCTCGGCTTCTCGGGCAACTACCCGCGCGCGATGGACGGCCTCGCGCGCATCCTCTCGCTCGACATGCGGGTGCTCGACCCGGCCTGGATCGGCATGAAGCTGCGCAAGCTGCTGAGCTACGCCGAGCCGCTCGGCCACTTCATGGCCTTCGTGCCGATGCTGCCCGGCCGGCCCGATGCCCTCCCGCGCCAGCAGCTCTGGCCATCGACGGTGGCGTACGTCGCGCGGCTCGTGATGCACCGCTACGCGATGCTCGGCGTGCTCGACGAAGACGGCTACCCGGTGCGCGACATGGGCATCCTGCAAGCGCCGACCGCGCGCGCGCCCCGGCCCGCGGACGTGACGCTGGCCGGCGCACGCTGCCCGGAGTGCGGCAACGCGACGCTGATCCACAAGGACGGCTGCGACTTCTGCACCGCGTGCGGCTACATCGGCACCTGCGGGTGAGCGCGAGCCGGCTCAGGACTGCTTCGTCTTCTTCGCCGGCTTGAAGCCGAGCGCCGCCATCGGCTGCGTCAGCGACTGCGGCCGCTTCAGGTAGTCGACCCACGGGTCGCGGGTCTGGAACGACAGGTGCTCGCGCGCCGTCGCAATGTTCCACTGCGCGCCGCTCTTGAGACGCGGCAACTCGTCCCAGTCGACCGGCATCGAGACGCCGAGCCCGGGCCGCGCGCGGGCCGAGTACGCGGCCGCGGTCGTCGCACCGAAGCCGTTGCGCAGGTAGTCGACGAAGAGCTTGCCGACCCGGTTCGCCGCGCCGCTCTTCACGACGAAGCGCGACGGGATGACCC
This sequence comes from Rhizobacter sp. P5_A1, assembly GCF_056400745.1. Taxonomy (NCBI): domain Bacteria; kingdom Pseudomonadati; phylum Pseudomonadota; class Betaproteobacteria; order Burkholderiales; family Sphaerotilaceae; genus Rhizobacter; species Rhizobacter sp. P5_A1. The sequence continues at coordinate 34,639 of NZ_JBFUKR010000034.1, read as the reverse complement.
TCGCGAGGTGCACGACGACGGCCTGCGAGAAGTCTTTCACCGTGTCGTAGTCGAAGCGCGGCCGCAGCGGCACGACGACGTGCAGGCCCTTGCCACCCGAGGTCTTCAGCCAGGCCTCGAGGCCGATCTGCTCGAGCAGCGCGCGCACCAGCGTCGCGGCCTCCTGCACCTGCGGCCACGCGGTGCCTTCGCCGGGGTCGAGGTCGAAGACGATGCGGTCCGGGCGGTCGATGTCTTTCGCGCTCGAGTTCCAGGTGTGGAACTCGATCACGTTCATCTGCGCGGCGCCCGCGAGCGCCTGCAGCGTGCCGACCTCGAGCAGCGCGTCGTGGCCCGGCCACAGCGCAGCGTCGAGCTCCTTGATGCCGGGGATGCCGATCTTCTCGCCGTGCTTCTGGAAGAACAGCGTGCCGGTCACGCCACTCGGGCCCCGCACCAGCGAGCACGGCCTGCCCTTCAGGTGCGGCAGGATCCAGTCGGCGACCGACTCGTAGTAGCGCACCAGATCGAGCTTCGTCAGGCCGGTGCTCGGGTCGATCACGCGCTCGCCGTGGGTGACCGGGATCGCGCCGGTCGCCCCGCGGCCGGCCGATCTGATCGGCGCCGCTCCGGCCGGCGTTTGCGCGACCTCGCGCACGATCGCTTTCGCCGGCTTGTCGCTGCGCAGCGCGACATACGACGCGTGGCGGATCTGCGCATCGGGCGTCCACTCGGCGAACTCGACCTCCGCGACCACGCGCGGCTCGACCCAGCGTTCGCTGCCGGCCACGCGCTTCGACCAGCGACCCGGCTTGCCCGGCGCCGCGGCGAACGGCGGCTTGCCGGTCTCGAGCTTGTGCAGCCGGACCTTCAGCGCCTGCGCCTCTTCCGCGCTCCAGCCGGTGCCGACGCTGCCGACCGAAACCAGCGCGCCTTCGGCGTCGTGCACGCCGAGCAGCAGGCTGCCGATCTGCGCGGAGCCGTCGCTGCGATCGGTGTAGCCGCAGACGACGAACTCCTGGCGCTGCTTGCACTTCAGTTTCAACCAGGTCTCGGTGCGGCGCGAGACGTACGGCGCGTCGGCGCGCTTCGCGATCACGCCCTCGAGGTTCATCCGGGCGGCCGAGCTGAGGATCGACGCCGGGTCGGACTCGAACGCGGCGCTGAAGCGCAGGTGCTCGCCGCCCTTCTCGTCGAGCAGTGCCTGCAGCAGCTGGCGCCGGTCCGCGAGCGCCGCGTCGCGCAGGTCGTAGCCCTCGAAGAACGGCAGGTCGAACAGGAAATACAGGATCTTCGCGCCGGTGCGCGCGTCGAAGGCTTTCTGCAACGCATTGAAGTCGGGCGCACCGTCGGCGCCCATCACGACGATCTCGCCGTCGAGCCACGCCGAGCGCAGGCCGAGCTGCTCGAGCTCGGTCACGAGCCGCGGCATCTTCGCCGACCAGTCGTGGCCGCCGCGCGTGATCAGCGTCGCGCGGCCGCGCTCGATGCGCGTCATGATCCGGTAGCCATCGAACTTGATCTCGTAGAGCCAGCGGCCGGTCGCGGGCACGCCGGTCGCGAGCGTCGCGAGTTGCGGCGAGAGCTTGTCGGGCAAGGCCGCCTTGCGCGCGCCCGGCACGACGGCCTTCGATTGCGTCCGGCGTGCGGCGGCTGCCGGCGCGGGGACCGTCTCGAGGGCCGCGAGCGGCTTCGCGATCACGCTGTCGGGCAGCGCGCTGACGATGTCGTAGTCGGCGCGCGGCCGCGCGAACTCGTCGCGCTTCTTGAACAGGATCCACGGTTCCTGCTTCTCGCCGCCCTTCGCGATCCTGACCAGCTCCCACAGGCCAGCGAGCTTGTGCCCGTGCAGGCGGAACACGAGCTTGCCCTTCGCGAGGCCCTCGCGCGGATCGCCGACCGGCTCCCAGCGCCCGTGGTCCCAGACGATCACCGTGCCGGCGCCGTACTGGCCGCGCGGGATCGTGCCTTCGAAGCTGCCGTACGACAGCGGGTGGTCCTCGACATGGATCGCCATGCGCTTGTCGGTCGGGTCGAAGCTCGGCCCTTTCGGCACGGCCCACGACAGCAGCACGCCGTCGAGTTCGAGCCGGAAGTCGTAGTGCAGGCGCGTCGCGGCGTGCTTCTGGATCACGTACGACAGCGCGTCGCGCGGGGCCGCGTGCTCGCCGCGCGGCTCGGCGGTCTTCGCGAAATCGCGCTTCGCCCAGTAGCGCTCCAGCGGGCGGGCGTCGGGCTTGTCATCGGCCATGTTCGGCTCCTGCGCAGTCGGGCGCCCGCGACGCGCAGGTGCATTCCGCTTGCCGGCCGGCCGTCGAGTTCGTATTCTGTCGCTTCGGCCCCTCAACAGGAGTTCCCATGGCTGCACGATCCCTGGCTTCACTGACGCTCAGCTTCGGCCTCGTCAACGTTCCGGTCAAGCTGTACTCGGCGACCGAAACGAGTTCGGCAGTGCGCTTCAACCTGCTCGCGAAGGACGGCTCGCGGCTGAAGCAGCAGTACATCTCCGACCGCACCGGCCAGGTCGTCGAGCGCGCCGAGATGGTCAAGGGCTACGAGTTCGAGAAGGATCGCTTCGTGCTGTTCACCCCCGAGGAACTGAAGGCGCTCGACGAGACCGCGAGCCACCTGATCGAGATCGTCGCGTTCGTGCCCGAGAAATCGGTCGACCCGATCTACTACGACAAGGCCTACTTCCTCGCGCCCGACAAGCGCGGCGGCAAGCCGTATGCGCTGCTCGTCGAGGCGATGCGCAAGAGCGACCGCTGCGCCCTCGCGCGCTGGACGTCCAAGGGCAAGCAGTACGTCGTGCAGATCCGCCCGGCCGAGGACGGCCTGGTGCTGCAGCAGCTGCTCTACGCCGAGGAGGTGCGCTCGCTGAAAGACCTGAACATCGAGCCCGTCGACGTCTCGGCCGCCGAGCTGCAGCTGGCGCTGCAGCTGATCGACCAGATCACCGAGGATCACTACGACCCGTCGAGCTTCAAGGACGAAGAGAAGCAGCGCGTGCTGGCCGCGATCGATCGCAAGATCGAGGGCAAGCAGGTCGTCGCCTCCGCGCACGCCGAGACCGGCGCGACCGCGCAGGTCATCGACCTGGTCGATGCGTTGCGCGCGAGCCTCGGCCAGCGGCCGGGCAAGGCGGCCGCGGCCGCGAAGGCGCCGAAGGGCGCAGACAACGTGATTCCCGAGGGTGCGCTGAAGGAACGCAAGGCGCTGCGGCGTGCGCCGAAGGTCGCCGAGCCTGCCGCGGCGCCGGCGCGCGCGCGCAAGTGACGCGCTGACAGCCGCACGCGCGACCGTGTCCGACGCTCCCTACACGCTGCGCAGCATCGAGAAGATGCTCGGGCTGGGCCGCAGCACGATCGCCGGCCTGATCGACGCCGGCTTCGTCTCGCCGACACGCGGCTCGCGCAACGAATACCGCTTCACCTTCCATGACGTGGTGCTGCTGCGCACCGCGCACAGCCTGAAGGCGGCGCAGGTGCCGGCGCGCCGGATGCTGCGCTCGCTGCAGCAGCTGAAGGCAAAGCTGCCGGCCGAGGTACCGGTCAGCGGGCTGCGCATCAAGGCGATCGGCGGCGACATCGCGGTGCGCAACTCCGATGCGCAATGGGAAGCGCCGACCGGCCAGCTGCTGCTCGACTTCGAGGTCCAGGCGGTCGGCGGTGCGGTCTCGTTCCTGCAGCGCGCGCCGCCGCAGACGGCCGAGGCGGCCAGCAAGACGCGCAACGCTGCCGAGTGGTTCGAGCGCGGCGAACAGCTCGAGGCCGACGACGCGAGCGCCGCGCGCCACGCCTACCGCGAGGCGCTCGCGCTCGCCCCGGGCCACATGCACGCGGCCGTCAACCTCGGCGCGCTGCTGTGCGAGGCCGGCGAGTCCGCCGCGGCGCTGACGCTGCTCGAACAGGCGATCGCGCTGTCGCCCGACGCGCCGGCCCTGCATTTCAACCGCGCGATCGCGCTCGAAGACCAGCAGCGCGAGCGCGAGGCCTTGTCGAGCTACCGCCGCTGCGTCGTGCTCGATCCCGACTTCGCCGACGCGCACTACAACGCCGCGCGCCTGTGCGAGAAGCAGGGCGACCGGCAAGGCGCGCTGCGCCACTACAGCGCCTACCGGCGCCTGAGCCTGGCCGACGCGGACGCGTGAGCACGGGCCGGGCACCCGCGCGGCGGTCAACGCACGATCTTGTCGAAATTCTCGGCGCGGTCGAATCCCCTGGCTTCGGCGAAGCCCGTCACGCCCCGAAAGATCGTTCCGTTCAAGTCGGCCTCGGTGAAGTCGGCGCCGGTCACGTCGGCGCCGCTCAGGTCGGCGCCGCCGAGCTTGACGCTGAAGAAGCTGGCGCCCCGCAAGTTGCTGCCGGTGAGCTTGCAGAAGGCCATCAGCGACCGATTGAAGTCGGCGCCCGCCAGCGTCGCGCCCGCCAGGTTGGCGCCGGACAGATCGGTCCGCATCTGCCCCATCCCCTGGTTCTTGATGTTGACACCGGCCTTCGCGCCGCTGAGGTTCGCGCCGGAGAGATCGGCGCCCGGCAGGTCGGCGATCATCTTGACGCCGGTCAGGTTGGCGCGCGCGAAGACCGGCATCTTCTTGACTTCGCCGCCGAGGATCACGACCGAGAGCAGGCTCGCGCGGCTCAGGTTGGCGCCGGTGAAGTCGGCGCCCATCAACCACGCACCGTTCAGGTTGGCGCCTTCCAAGGTCGCGTCGCGAAAATCGGACCGCACCAGCTTGCTCGCGAACAGGTTGGCGCCCGCCAAGTTGGCCTTTCGGAAGTCGAGCCCCGAGAGGTCGAGATCCGACAGATCCTTGCCGGCAAGATCGGCCGGCTTCGAGGGCGACGCGTTCTTCAGCGCGGCGCTGACCTGATCGCGCGAGAGATCGGCCGCCGCGGCCATCGTGGCACCGCTCGTGACCAGCACCATCGCACACATCATCGCAATACGTCGATCAGGCTGCATATCGACTCCTCGATTGCACCGGTGGGCGCGTTAAGCTAGCCGCCAACCTACGGGAGAGCTTCTTGAACAGACGTCGCAGAGTACGTTGCGCTGCAGTGAGCTTCGCCTGCCTGGCTGCCATCGGGGCCGCGGTGGCGAACCCGCCACCCTATGCCGTTGCCCTGGCTGCAGAACCGGCCCCCGACGCGACGGAATCGATGTTCTGGCAATCCACTGAACGTCTCGCGACACCGGCAGCCTATCACGCCTACCTGGCCCGATACCCGTCTGGATTCTTTGCTCCGCTGGCCTTGGCGGCCATCGCCAAAGGCGCGCCTGCGCCGAGCGCGCGAGCGAACGACGAGACCCGGTCGCAGGCCCTCGTCACGGGTGAATCTCGAAGCCGGCTGGCGCCGTTTTCCGAGGAGCCGGACACAGGCGCAGTCTCGTTCCGGCTCGGCGAGGAAGTCGTGGGGCCCCGAGCGCTCACCGTCGGTTCGCTGGGCGCAAGAAAGCAGCTGGTGCTCCCCGCAGGCCGGTGGATTGCCCTCGCAGCGCGCGACGACGCCGTCTACCTGCCTGCGTCTTCCGTCTCGCTGGGTTCGACTCGCGTCAGGCTCACGACGGTGGCATTCGGCAAGTTCGTCGGCAGCCGACTCACGAGCCTGTTGAGGTTCAATTTCTCGTCGCAGAAAGTGGCCGCTACCGTTTCGTGGTCGAGCGTCGAAGGATGCGAGTCCGGCGGCGATTTCAAGCTGCAGAGCTACCGCCCTGCAGCCAGCAGCTACCGGTCGGAGTGTCGGTCTCTTGCGTTCGAGTCGAAGCCGTTGGCCGACGACTCCATGGCCACCGCGGAAACCCGCAGTTCGCTGGCCAGGCTCGGCGCGAGGCTCGAAGGCGCGGCCCTGGTGTCCTCCCTCACTTTCACGGAAACGCGCAGGGGGTATCTCGGCATCGTGCGCATGGACTGGCCCGGCGCCTGGCTCGGCGACGAGCCGCGGCCGGCGCGGGCCTGGCGCAGGGAGAACCTCGACGCCCAACGAGAAGCGTTTGTCAGCCAGCTGTGGGCCTGGTCGCAGACCTACCGAGACGCCGCGAACATCGGCTACGCGAACGACAGCTCCGATGACGACAAGGGTCTGCGCGACTTCGCGCCAATCGCCGCGCCGACTGCCGCCAGGTAGCGCCGCCGTCGTCGCGTTGCAGCGGTCCTCGGCGCCGCTCAGCTCTGCGGCAGCTGCCCGGCGCAGGTTGCCGGCTGCCCGGCGTTCAGCGCCTTGAGTTCGCTGCCGATCGCATCGGCCAGCGTGCTGACGGCTTGCTGGTGGCCCTTGGCCAGCGCCAGATAACCGCTCGCTGCCAGCGTCTGGACGAACTCGCCACGGCAGCGCAGCGGCGTCGCCGCTTCGGCGTCGGAACTCACGGTCCAGGTCGCCTCGAGCCGTGCTTCGCGTCCGGGTGCCGAGTCGAAGCGCTGCACGTCGATCCGGATGCGCCAACGCTTGCCCGCCTCGGCCGAGACCGCCGGCGCGCCGAGCGCCTGCGTGAGCCGGTCCGCGACGGCCCCGCGGATCTCTTCGCCCAGCGGGCCGATCCAGCGTTCCTGCTCGAGCACGGCCAGCCCGCCGTCGACGGTTCGCACCACCCACTGCGGCTGGTCGACGCCGGCCGGCACGGCGACGGGCAGCACTTCCCACGCGAGCAAGCCGGCGGGCACCGGTGGCCGCGCGGCCGACGCGGGTGCCGGCATCAAGGTGTGATAGCGCGGCGGCTGCGCCGAACCGCATCCCGCGAGCAGCGCGAGCACGGCGACGCCGATCGCGGCGCCGCGGCGTCGTCCAGCAGGGACACGCAGAGGTCTTGTCATCGTCCGCCCTCGGAGGGTTTGCTCGGATCCGCGTCGGTCGGCTTGCCGCGCAGCAGCGATTCGGGGTGCAGTTGCAGGTAGTCGCTCAGCACGCGCAAGGCCTGCGCCGCGCGCTGCATCTCGACCAGCGCCTGACCGAAGTTTCGCTGCAGGGGTGCATCGCCGTGCGTGACGTTGCGGTCCAGGTTGGCCAGCGTCGCCTGTGTCGAGATCAGCGTCTTCTGCACCTCGGCGAGCGCGTGTTGCGCCTCGGGCGTCAGCTGGCGAATCGCAACGGTCGCACTCGCCAGTGTTTCCTGCAGGCCGTTGCCCGCTGCAGTGGCGTTGCGCAGCGTTTGCTGCAGGTCGCCGCCGATCTCGTCGAACTTCACCTTGCTGAGGCGTGCGACGATGTCGGCGACCTGCGGCTGCAGGTCGCTCAGCGTGCCGCGCACGGTCGGGATCGTCGGCGGTTCGGCGTGCGCATCGAGCGTGGCCTGGGGCGCCTTGGGGATGAAATCCAGCGCCACGTAGAGCTGGCCGGTCAGCAGGTTGCCGTTGCGCACCTGCGCCCGCAGACCGTGGTCGACCGCGCGCTTCATGAACAGCGCATCGGCATGGCCGGCGCCGTCGGCAGGCGCGACGAAGTTGCGCCGCACGCTGCCGAGCCGCAGCGGATAGATGTCGGCGATCACCTCGACCGGGAACTGGTCGTTCTTCGGCGCGTCGATCAGCGCGACGCTGCGCACGATGCCGATCTCGACGCCGAGCATGTCCACCGGCGCGCCGGCCACGAGCCCGCGCTGCGCCTGATCGAACACCATGCGCACGCGCAGCGGCGGCCCGTCGGGCGGCGCCAGCGCGGCCTTGCGGTTCGCGAAGAGCTCGAAGCGCTGGCCATCTGCGGCCGCCGGCGCCGAGGCGGCGTCGGCCGGGTTGGCGAACGCCACGCCGCCCACGATGACCGACACGAGCGACTGGGTGTCGAGCGACAAGCCGCTGGCGTTGACGGTCAGGTCGACTCCGCTGGCATTCCAGAACCGGCTCTGCGGCGTCACGAGCCGATCGTTCGGTGCCGCGATCACGACCTGCACTGCGAGCGTGTCGCGCTCCGGGTCCAGCGTGTAGCCGACCACCCGGCCGACCTGCGTGCGCCGGTAGTAGACCGGCGAGCCCACGTCGAGCGAGCCGAGATCTTGCGCCGCCAGCACGAAGCTGCGCCCGGGTTCGCCGCGCAGTTGCGCCGGCGGCGCCTCCAGCCCGGTGAAGAGGTGCCGGTCTTCCTTGGAGACGCCGGCGTCGACGCCGATGTAGGCGCCGGAGAACAGCGTTCCGAGTCCGCTGACACCGGCCACCCCGACGCGCGGGCGCACGGCCCAGAAGCGCGTGTCATCGACCGCGAGGCCCTCGGCGCTCTTGTCGAGCTTCACCGTGACCAGCACCTGCTCGCGGTTCGGGCTCAGCGCGACCCGGGTCACCTTGCCGACCACCACTTCCTTGAAGCGCACTTCGGTGCGCGCGGCTTCCATGCCCTCGGCGGTGCGAAAGCCGATCGTGATGGTGGGGCCGGTCTGCAGTACCGTGCGCACGATCAGCACCGCGCCGACCACGAGCGCGGCGATCGGCACGAGCCACGCCAGCGACAGCCTCACTCGCCTGCGCGGCGCCACGGTCGGCTCGGGATAGTCCGGCGGGGGGTGTTGTGGTTCAGTCATCGGTGGTGGGCCAGATCAGGCGGGGATCGAAGCTGGCCGAGGCCAGCATGGTCAGCACGACGACGCCTCCGAAGGCCAGCAGGCCCGGGCCCGGCTCGACATTGGCGAAGGCTCCGAAGCGCACCATGCCCACCAGCAGCACGACGACGAACACGTCGAGCATGGACCAGTGGCCGACGGTCTCGAGCAAGCGGTACAGCCGCGCCCGCTCCGCTTGCCGCCAGCGCGATTGGCGCCGCGCGGTGACGGCCAGCAGCGTGAGCGCGGCGATCTTCAGGATCGGCACCGCGATGCTGGCGATGAACACGATCAATGCCAGGTCCCACGAGCCGGTGTGCCACAGCTCGATGATGCCGCCGAGGATGGTGTGGCTCTCGCGACCCGCGATGGTGCTGGCCGTGGCCATGATCGGCAGCGTGTTCGCCGGCAGGTAGAGCACCGCGGCGGCCAGCAGGTAGGCCGCCGTGCGCTGCAGCGACTGCGGCTTGCGTGCGTGCAGCGCGAACCCGCAACGCGGGCAGCCGGCCGCGCCGCCGGCGGCGACGACCTCGCTGACCAACCCGCAGCACTCGCAGCCCAGCAGGCCGCGCGAAGCCGCGGTCGGCACGCCGGCGGTGGAAGAGGCCGTGCTCATGTCGGCAGATCCGAAGCCTGCTGCCAGATGCCATGCAGCCCGGCCGCCTGATTCGCGGCCAGCAGCAGGGTCAGCATCCCGAACGAAAAGACGCCGACACCCGGAACGACGCTGGCCAGGCCGGCGATCTTCACGATCGCCACCAACGTGCCGAACAGGAACACCTCGACCATGCTCCAGCGCGTCACCCAGCGCAATGCGCGCATCGCCGGCACGAACCCGCGCACGCGCTTGCCGGCGGCCAGCGGCGCCAGGACATAGAGGCGCAGCAGGATCACCGCGAGCGGGAACGCAAAGGCCGTGGCGCCGGCCAGCAGTGCGACGATTTCCTGGCCCGAGAGCCAGGTGAACCAGATGGACTCCCACAGCGTCACTTCTGAACGCACGCCACGAAGGTCGAGCGAAACGATGTCGGACACATTCGCCAGCACGAACACCACCAGCGCGCCGGACGCCAGCGCGAGTTGCCCGTCGACCGCCAGCAGAGGGCCGCGCCCGAGCACCGTGCCGCAGCGTGCGCAACGCGCAACCTCGCCGGGCGACAGCGCAGGTCGTCTGTAGAGCGCGTCACATTCTTCGCACGCCACCAGTTCCGGATGCGCCTGCACGGCGGGCCGGCGATCGACCAGGCCCAACCCGGCCAGCACACGCCGCGCGGCTGCCTGCACGACTAGACAGCCGCCCTTGAGGCGTCGACAGATGACATGCGCATGGGCCGGTGGCCTCCAGATGGTTTGTTGCCGGGCCCGTGCTCGATGATGGCCGCGCCGGGAGCGCCGATCTTGCACGACAGAAACGCTTGCGCGGCTCCGGCTTCTTGCGAAATTTTACTGATCCGCCCGATGGAAGGTGCGCATTCGATCCAGCGACACGGCCGGGCGCACGCGTTCGGAGCCGGAACGAGGCACGCACGCGCGGCACCGGAACGCATCTCGACGCTCGTCGGTACAAACGATCACTTAATCGCAATGTAATTACAGTATGCTATAGCCGATTACTGGCAACTGATTTGCGTGAGGGGTCCGCATGACGCTGGTCGATGAACTGACATCCCTGCTCGGCGCCGGTGCGGTGCTGACCTCGCCGCAGGACACGGCGGCCTTCGTCGAAGACTGGCGTGGCCGCTATCGGGGCGAGGCGCTGTGCGTGGTGTTGCCCGCCACGGCCGAGCAGGTGGCCGGCGTGGTGCGCGCCTGCGTGGTGCACCGCGCGCCGGTGCTGCCCCAAGGCGGCAACACGAGCCTGTGCGGCGGCGCCGTCCCCGGGGATTCGGGCCCGTTGCCGGTGATCGTGAACCTGGCGCGCATGCGCAAGGTGCGCAACGTGGACGCGGCCAACAACTCGATCGAGGTCGAAGCCGGTTGCGTGCTGGCCAGCGTGCAGCAGGCAGCGAGCGACGCTGGCCGCCTGTATCCCGTCAGCCTCGGCGCCGAAGGCTCGTGCCAGATCGGCGGCACGATCGCCACCAACGCCGGCGGCACGAGCGTGCTGCGCTACGGCAACACGCGCGACAACGTGCTGGGTCTCGAAGCCGTGCTGCCCGACGGATCGGTGTGGAACGGTCTGTACACGCTGCGCAAGAACAACACCGGGCTGGACCTGAAGCACCTGTTCATCGGCTCCGAAGGCACGATGGGCATCGTGACCGCGGCGACGCTCAAGCTGCATCCGTTGCCGACCGCGCATGCGGTGGGATGGCTCGCGCCGCCGAACCCGGCCGCGGCGCTGCAGATCCTGAGTCTGCTGCAGAGCGCCTGCGGCTCCGCGCTGTCGGCGTTCGAGATGCTCGACGCGAACCAGCTGCGCATCGTCATCGAACAGATGCCGAACCGGCGCAATCCGCTGTCGGAGCTGCACCCGTGGCATGTGCTCGTGGAGTTGTCGGACACCGGCAACGAAGAGGCCCTGGCGCAGCGGCTGCAGCAGGTGCTGCTGCAGGCTTCGGAGCAAGGCCTGCTGCTCGACGCCGCGCTCGCCACCAGCGGCGCGCAGCGCGCCGCGTTCTGGGAGATTCGCCACAGCGTGTCCGAGGGCAACAAGAAGGCCGGCGTCGGGCTGACGACCGACAGCGCCGTGCCGGTGTCGGCGGTACCGGAGTTCATCGCGCGCGCCAGCGTCGCGGTGCACGAGATCGTGCCCGGCCTGCCGATCGCGATCGTCGCGCATCTGGGCGATGGCAACGTGCACTTCATCCCGTTCTTCAGCTTCGAGGCATGGCGAGCCGTGCCCGATCAGGACGCGATGGCGCGGCGCATCCGGCATGCCGTCAACGAGGTCGCGCATGCCCTGCACGGCAGCTTCAGCGCCGAGCACGGCGTGGGCCGGACGCTCGTCGCGGAGATGGCGCACTACAAGTCGCCGGTCGAGCTCGCGATGATGCGTCTGCTCAAGCGCAGCTTCGACCCGCACAACCTGTTCAATCCCGGGCGACTGCTGCCCGGCGTGCCGGCCCCGGCCGACACGGCTTCACCGTCCTGACCGGCGCGCCGGTTCGCCCTTCCACGCTTCGCTCATTGCAGGAGTCCTCATGAAGCAACAAGCCATCCGCCATCCGTCTCGCCGCACCGCTCTGAAGGCCGCCGCCGCCGGCGCGGCTGCGCTCGCGGCGCCCGTCATCTGGACGCCGGCACGCGCCGCCTCCAAGCGCATCGTGATCCGCGACGACGGCGGCATCTACAGCCAGGCCTACGCCGCCGCGTTCTACAAGCCCTTCACCGAGAAGACCGGCATCCAGGTCGTGCCGGTGCAGGCGAACGCCGAGCCGATCGCCCAGATCAAGAGCATGGTCGACACCGGCAACTACACCTGGGACATGGCCAAGATCAGCCAGCCCGCGATCCTGATCCTCACCGGCGGCGGCAAACTCTATCTGGAGAAGCACGGCCTCGAAAGCGACCCGAACGTCGCGACGATTCCGGCGCAATACATGTCGCCGTACGGCGTCGGCACGAACGTCTACACGACGGTGCTCGCGTACCGCAACGAAGCGTTCAAGGGCCGCAAGGCGCCGAACTCCTGGGCCGACTTCTGGAACGTCAAGGACTTTCCCGGTCGGCGCTCGCTGCGCAAGCACCCGTTCGACACGATCGAGGAGGCCTTGATGGCCGACGGCGTCGCGCCGGGCCAGGTCTATCCGGCCCATCTCGATCGCTCGTTCGCGAGTCTCGACAAGATCAAGCCCAAGATCGACGTCTGGTGGAACTCGGGCGCACAGGTCGAGCAGATGCTGATGTCGGGCGAGGTCGACCTGGTCGCGACCTGGGTCTCCCGCCCGCAGCAGGCGATCGGCAAGGGCGCCGACGTGTCGATCGTCTGGAACCAGAATCTCTGGGGCGTCGACAACTGGTCGATCCTCGCCGGCACGCCGAATGCCGACGCCTGCCGGGAGTTCATCCGCTTTGCGTCGGACCCGAAGCGCCAGGCCGTGCAGGCGGAATTCTTCCCCGCCGGCTTCACGCAACCGGCGGCGCTGAACTACGTCAAACCAGCGGTCGCGAAGCTGAGCCCGACGAACCCGGAGAACATGAAGAGCGGCCTGCAGATCAATGCCCGCTACTGGCTCGACAACCAGGCCGCGGTGATCGAGCGCTTCAACGGCTGGGTGCTCGCCTGATGCCCGCGCCGACGCGCGCAGATCGCCGTCGCCGGCGCTGACGAGATGGCCGCCAGTCACCTGAGCATCTCCGGGCTGTGCAAGCACTACGGTGACTTCACCGCACTGGCGCCCACCGACCTGGAGGTCGCCGACGGCGAGTTCCTGACCCTGCTCGGGCCCTCGGGCTCGGGCAAGACCACGCTGCTGAGCCTGATCGCCGGCTTGTCGCAGCCCGATGGCGGAACGCTGCGCATCAATGGCGCCGACGTGACCTTCAGCCCGCCGTACGAGCGCGACATCGGCATGGTGTTCCAGAACTACGCGCTGTTCCCGCACATGACGGTCGAAGAGAACATCGCGTTCCCGTTGACGATGCGCAAGGTCGCACCCGCCGCCGCGCGCGCGAAGGCGAAGGAGGCGCTCGAGATGGTGCGCCTGCCGCAGGTCGCGCAGCGCCTGCCCAAGGAACTCTCGGGGGGTCAGCAGCAACGCATCGCGCTCGCGCGCTGCCTGGTGTATCGCCCGTCGATCATCCTGATGGACGAGCCGCTCGGCGCGCTCGACAAGAAGCTGCGCGAGCACATGCAGCTCGAGATCAAGCGCATCCATCGCGAACTCGGAACGACCTTCGTCTACGTGACCCACGACCAGGAAGAGGCGATGACCCTGTCCGATCGCATCTGCCTGATGAACGGCGGCCGCATCGAGCAGCTGGGCTCGCCGGCCGACCTGTACTTTCGGCCGCGCACCGCGTTCGTCGCCGACTTCCTCGGCGAATCCAACCTCTTCGACGCGACCGTCGTCTCGGCCACGGGGGAAAGCGCGACCGTCGCGCTCGACCAGGCGCGCGTGCAGGCCGCGGCAGTGACGGGCGGCGCGCCGCTTCGGCCCGGCCAGGCCGTGCGCCTGCTGGTGCGCCCGCAGAACCTGAGCGTCGCGCGCGAACGGCCCGCGTCGCCGCACCTCTCGGCCCAGGTGCTCGATCTGACGATCACCGGCAGCCTGACCAAGCTCTTTCTCACGGCGCCCTTCGCCGGCGACGCGCCGATCACGGTCGCGTTCCCGACCTCGCTGGACAGCATCGACTACCGGCGCGGCGAAACCCTGGCGCTCGCCTGGCGGGCCGCCGACGCGGTGGCCATCGACACGGCCCTGTAGCACCATGCCGACCCCTCGCGCCATCGCTCGCCGCGGCCGCCCGCTGTGGCTCGGTGCGCCGTTGTTGCTGCTGCTGCTGGCGCTGCTGGTGTATCCGGTCGCGCAGCTGCTTCTGCTGAGCCTCTACAAGGATGGCGCATTCACGAGCGCGTCCTACCGCCAGCTGTTCGTCTCGTCGGTGTACGTCAACGTGCTCTGGATCACGTTGAAGATCTCGCTGTGGACCACGCTGTTCTCGGTTCTGGCCGGCTACCCGATCGCGTACCTGATCTCGTCGCTGCCGCAGAAGAAGAAGGGCTCGCTGCTGTTCTGGGTGCTGCTGTCGTTCTGGAGCAGCTTCCTGGTGCGGGCCTTTGCGTGGATCGTGATGCTCGGACGCCATGGCGTCGTGAACCAGTTGCTGGTCGCGCTCGGCATCGTCGACACGCCGGTGAACCTGCTCTACACCTTCGGCAGCACGCTGGTCGGGATGGTGCATGCGCTGATGCCGCTGGCGGTGCTGACGATGCTCTCGGTGATGGACAACATCGACCGCAACCTGCCGCGCGCGGCGCTCACGCTGGGTGCGCGTCCGGGCAGCGCGTTCTGGCGCGTGTATTTCCCGCTCTCGCTGCCCGGCGTCGCGGCCGCCGCGATCATGGTGTTCGTCACCGCGATCGGCTTCTTCATCTTTCCGGCGCTGCTCGGCGGGCGGCGCGAAACGATGATCACGCAGATCATCATCGACCAGGTGCAGCAGACGCTGAACTGGGGCTTCGCCGGCGCGATCTCGGTGCTGCTGCTGGTGGTCGTGCTGGCGGTGTTCGCGCTCTACGACCGGCTGCTCGGGCTGTCGACGATGACCGGCGCGGCCTCCGATCGCGCGCGGCCGGCGGCCCATTCCGGCCGCATCAAGGCGCTCGGCGAGGCGGTCCTGGCGACTCTGGCCAATGCGTCCGACCGCCTGGCCGCATGGCTGCCGCGCCGGCGCCGGCGCGGCGGTCAGCGCGAGGCCGGCCAGTCGCCCGCGATGCACGCCGTCGTGCTGCTGCTGCTGGCCTTCCTCAGCGTGCCGACGCTGCTGATGATCCCGCTGTCGTTCGCCGGCAGTTCGGGCCTCAACTGGCCGCCGCGCGGCGTCTCGCTGCAGTGGTACCAGCAGATGTTCGACTCGCCGCTGTGGATGCAGGCGCTGACGCGCTCGCTGGTCGTCGGGCTCGGCGCATCGACGCTCGCGATGCTGATCGGAACCCCGGCGGCCTTCCTGCTGGCGCGCACGCAGATGCGCGGCAAGTCGCTGATGCTCGGGTTCGTGCTGTCGCCGATCATCGTGCCGCGCATGATCATCGCGGTCGGGCTGTTCTACCTGTTCGCGCGCGTGAATCTCGTCGGCACCTCGCTCGGCCTGATCCTCGGCCACACGCTGATCACCGTGCCGTATGTGGTGATGACGATGATGGCCGTGCTGCGCAACTACGACACGCGCCTCGACCTCGCCGCGCAGAGCCTCGGCGCACGCCCGTGGCAGACCTTGCGCTACGTGACCCTGCCGATCCTGAAGGCGGGCCTGATGTCGTCGTTCCTGTTCGCGTTCGCGACCTCGTTCGACGAGTTGACGATCGCGCTGTTCGCCTCGGGCGGCCTGAACGCCACCTTGCCCAAGCAGTTCTGGGACGAGGTCGTGCTGCAGATCTCGCCCGTCATCGCCGCCGTTTCGACCTGCCTGTTCGTGTTCATCGCCGCGCTCATCTGGACCGCCGACCGCCTGCGTCGAAGCGTCGCGCCGGGCTGACGATGCGCCCCGTTCCCACCACCTCTTTCCGAAGGACTTCTCCCATGGACGCAACCCGTCTGCGCGGCATCCTGCCCGCGATCCCGACGCCCGTGACTGCCGACGATTGCATCGACGTGGCCGCCACGCAGACCCTGCTCTCCTATCTGCTCGCGCGCGGCGTGAACGGCATCGTGCCGCTCGGCGGCACCGGTGAGTACGGCGCGCTGCCGCGCGCCGAACGGGTGAAGATGGCGGGCGTGTGCGTCGAGGCCGTCGCCGGCCGCGTGCCGGTCATTCCGGGCGTGCTCGACCCGGGCTTTCACGATGCGCTGCAGGCGGGCCAGGCCTTCGCCGATGTCGGCGTCGATGCGCTGATGGTCGTCACGCCGTACTACACCAACCCGACCCAGGCGGGCGTGCGCGACTACTTCCTGCGCTACGCCGACGCGTCGCCGCTGCCGATCCTGATCTACGAGATCCCGTACCGCACGCGCGTCGCGATTGCGCCCGAGCTGCTGCACGAACTGTCGCGCCACGAGCGCATCATCGGCATGAAGGCCTGCAACACCGACATGTACCACTTCCTGCGCACGGTCGCGGGCGTGGACCCGTCGTTCGCGGTGCTGAGCGGCGAGGACACGCTGTTCCCGCTGCACCTGGCCGCGGGGGCGCGCGGCGGCATCGTCGTCACGGCGAGCCTGCTGCCGCGGGCGTGGCAGCGCATCTACGAACTCGCGGCCGGCGGCCACACGACCCAGGCGCTGCTGGCCCATCGCCGGCTGATGCCGCTGATGGACATGGCCTTCGCCGAGACCAATCCCGGTCCGATGAAGTCGGTGATGGACCTGATCGGCGTCGACGCCCCGGCGATGCTCGCCCCGCTCGTGGCACCGGCGGCCGAGCTGCAGGCGCGGCTGCGCGCGGAGGTCGAGATTCAGCTCGCCGCGTCCGAAGCCCTGGGCTGACCGGCATCGTGCTGCCCGCCGTCAAGGACTACCGCGAGCTGGCCCGACGCAGGCTGTCCCGCTTCGCCTTCGACTACCTCGAAGGCGGCGCCGAAGACGGCCAGGCGCTGGCGCGCAACCGCCGCGCCTTCGATCAGCTGCTGTTCCAGCCGCGCATCCTGCGCGATGTCACGCGCGTCGACAGCCGGGTCACGCTGTTCGGGCGCCAGCAGAACCTGCCGGCGGTCGTCGGTCCGACGGGCCTGAACGGCCTGTACTGGCCGCGCGCCGAAGAGGTGCTGGCGCGCGCGGCCCACGCGGCGGGCCTGCCGTTCGCGATGTCGACCGCGTCGACCTCGCTGTTCGAGGACGTGCGCGCGGCCAGTCCGGGCGATCTCTGGTTGCAGCTCTACGTCCAGCAGGACCGGCGCATCGCCCAGGAGACGATGCGCCGGGCCCAGGCCCTGGACTTCAGCACCTTGATGCTGACGGTGGACACCACGGTCCACGGCAAGCGCGATCACGACCTGCGCAATCGCTTCAAGATGCCGTTGCGCGTCACGCCGAGGCTGCTGCTGGACCTGGCCGCCCACCCGCGCTGGTGCGCGCGCATGCTGCGCCAGGGCGGCTCGCCGCAACTCGTCAACCTGGCCCGGAGCGCCGGCACGCGCGCCGACATCAACGTGCAGGCCGCCACGATCAGCCGCCAGATGGACATGGGCCTGGACTGGAACGCGATCGCGTGGCTGCGGTCGCACTGGCGCGGCCCGGTCGTCATCAAGGGCCTGCTGTCGGTCGAGGATGCGCGGCTGGCGCGCGCACACGGCGCGGATGGCATCGTGCTGTCCAACCATGGCGGGCGCCAGCTGGGCAGCGCGCCGAGCCCGCTCGAGCTGCTGCCCGAGGTCGTCGACGCGGTCGGCGCGGACCTGCACGTCCTGGTCGACAGCGGCGTGCGGCGCGGCAGCGACATCGCCAAGGCACGCGCGCTGGGCGCGAAGGCCGTGCTGCTCGGGCGGGCGCCGCTGTACGGGCTGGCGGCGGCCGGCGGCCAGGGCGTGACCGAGGTGCTGACGCTGCTTCGCGAGGAGTTCGAGATCGCGCTGCGCCTGCTCGGCACGCCGGCGGCCGAGCAGCTCGGCGCGGCCGCGCTGTCGGACGATCACCGCCAGCGCCTGGCGCGGCTTTGAAGCGCCCCGGGGCGCGAACGCGTCAGCCCGGGTAGTCGGCGAACTTCGCCTTGGAGATCGAGGTCGCCGCCACCTGCACGTGCGGGACGAGTTCCTTCTCGGCCCGCTCGACCGTCCAGCGCGTCGTCGGCACCGAGATGTTGATCGCCGCGACCGCCATGCCGCGCTGGTCGATGATCGGCGCCGCCACCGAGATGTCGCCCAGCACGGTTTCGTTCGCGACGATCGCGTAGCCCCGGTCGGCCACGGCCTGAACCCGCGCCAGCAAGCGTTCCGGGTTGATTTCGGTCAGCGGCGTGATCGGCACGAGCCGCGTCGCGTTCAGGATCTCGACACGTTGCGCCAGCGAAAGGCGCGACAGGATCGCGTTGCCCGAGGCCGTGAAGAACGCGGGCAGCCGCGCGCCCACGGTGAAGTCGACATTCACCAGATGACGGCCGTGAAACCGGGCCACGAACACGATGTTCGAACCCTCGAGCTCCTGCAGGTTGGTGGTCTCGCCCAGCGTGCGGCTGATGTCCAGCAGGTACGGCGAGGCCTTGTCGATCAGCTCGTTGGCGCGCAGGTAGTTGTACGAAAGCTGCAACACCTTGGCCGTGAGCGCGTAGTTGCGGCTGTCCGGGATGCGGCGCAGGTAGCCCAGGGCCTCGAGCGTGTGCACGAGCCGCTGCGTCGCGCTGCGGTCGAGTTGCGCGGCGCGCGCGATGTCGGCCAGCGTCATGTGGCGGTCGGGGCCGTTGAACGCGGCCAGGACCTGGAAGGCCTTTTCGGTCGAGGCCACGAACAGGGAAGAGCGCGACGTCGTCTCGAGCGGGGGTTCGCTGCGAGGATGCTTGGCGGGCATCATGCTCACACGTCGATGTTTGCCGCTCGCAGCGCGTTGCTCTCGATGAAGTTGCGGCGCGGTTCGACCTCGTCGCCCATCAGCATCGTGAAGACGCGGTCGGCCTCGATCGCGTCGTCGATCTGCACGCGCAGCAGGCGGCGCACGGTCGGGTCCATCGTTGTTTCCCAGAGCTGCGCCGGGTTCATTTCGCCCAGGCCCTTGTAGCGCTGGCGTGCGACCGCGTTCTCGGCCTGGCCGATGAGCCAGGCCATCGCTTCGCGGAAGTCGCCGACGCGCATTTCCTTCTGCTTGTCGCCGTCGCCGCGCTTGACCACCGCGTCTTCGCCGACGAGGCCGCGGAAGGTCTTGCCGGCGGTGCTCAGGGCCTCGTAGTCGGCGCCGTGGACGAAGTCGGCGGTGATCACGCTGCTCTTGACGTTGCCGTGGTGCATGCGGCTGATGCGCAGGATGTGCTTGTCGGTGCGCGCGTCGAACTCGGCCGTGACCTCGGCGTCGTGCAGCGCGGCCTTCAATGCCGCGGCCGACGCTTCGGCCGCTTCGAGCGTGTCGACATCGAGCGCGAGGCCGTTGGCCATCGCGCGCAGCGCCTCGATGTCCATCCAGTTCGACAGCCGCTCGACGACGTTCTTCGCCAGCACGTACTGGCGCGCCAGCGCCTCGAGGGCTTCGCCCTGCAGCACCCCCGCGCCGCCGCTTTCCAACGAGCGCGCGGTATCGAGCTTCGCGTCCTTCAGCGCGACCTTGAGCAGGTAGGCGTCGAGCTCGTGGCCGTCCTTCAGGTACTGCTCTTCCTTGCCCAGCTTGACCTTGTACAGAGGTGGCTGTGCGATGTAGATGTGGCCGCGCTCGACCAGCTCGGGCATCTGGCGGAACAGGAAGGTCAGCAGCAGCGTGCGGATGTGCGCGCCGTCGACGTCCGCGTCGGTCATGATGATGATGCGGTGGTAGCGCAGCTTGTCGGGGTTGAAGTCGTCGCCGCCCATGCCCTTGCCGATGCCGGTGCCCAACGCGGTGATCAGCGTCAGGATTTCATTGCTGGTCAGGAGCTTCTCGTAGCGCGCCTTCTCGACGTTGAGGATCTTGCCGCGCAGCGGCAGGATCGCCTGGAACTTGCGATCGCGGCCCTGCTTGGCCGAGCCGCCCGCCGAGTCGCCCTCGACGATGTAGATCTCGCACAGCGCCGGGTCCTTCTCCTGGCAGTCGGCCAGCTTGCCCGGCAGGCCCATGCCATCGAGCACACCCTTGCGGCGCGTCATCTCGCGCGCCTTGCGAGCGGCCTCGCGGGCGCGCGCGGCATCGACGATCTTGCTGCAGATGATCTTCGCGTCGTTCGGGTTTTCTTGCAGGTAGTCGGCAAGCGCGCGGCTCACCACGTCTTCGACCGGCGCGCGCACCTCGCTGCTGACGAGCTTGTCCTTCGTCTGGCTGCTGAACTTCGGCTCGGGCACCTTGACCGACAGCACGCAGCACAGGCCCTCGCGCATGTCGTCGCCGGTGACCTCGACCTTGGCCTTCTTCGCGAGCTCGTTGTCTTCGATGTACTTGTTGATCACGCGCGTCATCGCCGCGCGCAGGCCGGTCAGGTGCGTGCCGCCGTCGCGCTGCGGGATGTTGTTCGTGAAGCAGAGAACGTTCTCGCTGTAGCCGTCGTTCCACTGCATCGCGACGTCGGTCGTGATCGTCGTGCCCTGTTCGCTGAGCTTCTCGCCGGTCGCGCCGAACACGGTCGGGTGCAGCACCTTCTTGCCGGTGTTGATGAACTCGACGAAGCCCTTGACGCCGCCGGCGAACGCGAAGGTGTCTTCCTTGTTGTTGCGCTCGTCCTTCAGGCGGATCTTCACGCCGTTGTTCAGGAAGCTCAGCTCGCGCAGCTTCTTCGCGATGATGTCGTAGTGAAAATCGATGTTCGAGAAGATCTCGAGGTCGGGCAGGAAGTGCACCTCGGTGCCGCGCAGTTCGGTCTCGGCGATGATCTTCATCGGCGACACGTCGACACCGTTGCGGCGCTCGATCAGGCGGTCCTGCGGGATGCCCTGCTTGAACTCCATGAAGTGCGCTTCGCCGTCGCGGCGTACCGTCAGGCGCAGCCACTTCGACAGGCCGTTGACGCAGCTGACGCCGACGCCGTGCAGCCCGCCCGAGACCTTGTAGCTGTTCTGGTTGAACTTGCCGCCGGCGTGCAGCTCGGTCAGCGCGATCTCGGCAGCCGAGCGCTTGGGCTCGTGCTTGTCGTCCATCTTCACGCCGGTCGGGATGCCGCGGCCGTTGTCGGTCACGCTGATCGAGTTGTCGGAGTGGATCGTCACGACGATGTCGTCGCAGTAGCCGGCGAGCGATTCGTCGATCGAGTTGTCGACGACCTCGAACACGAGGTGGTGCAGCCCGGTGCCGTCGGAGGTGTCGCCGATGTACATGCCGGGGCGCTTGCGCACCGCCTCCAGTCCCTCGAGGATCTGGATGCTGCCTTCGCCATAGGCCGCGCTGTCGGCAGCGTGCACGGAGGCCGTCGCGTCCTTCGCGGCCTTGCGGCTCGCGGCGTCGTCTTCGGGGAGGTTCTGGATGTCGCTCATCGGGGATTTCACACTCGCATCTGGGGCCGCAATCGTCGAATGCCAGCCGCTTGAAAAGTACTCAAGCGGGCCGAAGCCCGCTTGGATAGGGTCGTCGCGACGCGGCGCTAGATTCGCATCGGCATGACGACGTACTTGAAGCCGGCCTGCTCGGGCACCGTGATCAGCGCACTCGAATTGGTGTCCTGCAGCTCCATCTTGATCATCTCGACGCTCATGTTCGACAGCGCGTCGATCAGGTAGGTGACGTTGAAGCCGATCTCGATCGCATCGCCGCCGTAGTCGATCTCGAGCTCTTCCTTGGCCTCTTCCTGCTCGGCGTTGCTCGATGCGATGCGCAAGGTGCCGGGTTCGATGTTGACGCGCACGCCCTTGAACTTCTCGCTCGTCAGGATCGCCGCGCGCTGCAGGCTCGCGAGGAACGGCGCACGGCCCAGCGTGACGGAGTTCTTGTGGTTCTTCGGGATCACGCGGTTGTAGTCGGGGAACTTGCCTTCGACGAGCTTGGTGACGAACTCCATGCCGCTGAAGCTGAACTTGGCCTGGTTGCCGGCGAAGCGCATCTCGATCAGGCCGCCTTCTTCGCCTTCCTTGCCGTCCTTTTCGTCTTTCAAAAGGCGCTGCAGTTCGAGCACGGTCTTGCGCGGCAGGATCACCTCCTGCTTCGGGATGTCGACGTCGAGCGTCGCCTGCGCCAGCGCCAGGCGGTGGCCGTCGGTCGCGACCAGCGTCAGGTTCTTGCCCTCGGCGACGAACAGGATGCCGTTCAGGTAGTAGCGGATGTCGTGCACCGCCATCGCGAAGTGGACCTGGTTGATCAAGCCCTTCAGCGCCTTCTGCGGCACGCTGAACGACGGCCCGAAATCGGCTGCTTCCTGGACCAGCGGGAAGTCGTCGCTCGGCAGGGTCTGCAGCGTGAAGCGGCTCTTGCCGCCCTGCAAGGTCAGCTTGTTCTGGTTTGCGCTCAGCGTGACGATCTGGTCGGCCGGCATCGAACGCAGGATGTCGATCAGCTTGCGTGCGCCGACGGTCGTCGCGAAGTTGCCACCATCACCGCCGAGCTCGGCGTTCGTGCGCACCTGGATCTCGAGATCGCTCGTCGTCAGTTCGAGGTTCGCACCGGTCTTGCGGATCAGCACGTTCGCGAGGATCGGCAGCGTGTGGCGGCGCTCGACGATGCCGGCCACCGCCTGCAGTGCGCTCAAAACTTTTTCTTGTGCTGTCTTCAAGACAATCATTTGAACCTCTCAAACTGGTCGTAATAGTAGAGAACGTCGGATTCTGTGGACAACGCCATTTTCGCCTGTTCCATCAAGCACTTAGAGCACCGCAAAGCTTGGGGTCGGACGCGCCGGTTGCGGTCTGCACCGAACACAACAACTTCGCCGATCGGCCCATGCCTGTGGACAGGTGGGTGCTTGTCCGAAACTTGTCCCCAGGCTTGTTGCTTGACATCGTCGGACTTCGTCAGCCTTTCAGCGTCTGCTCGAGCACGTGCAGCTGCTGGTTCAGTTCGGTGTTCTTCTGGCGCTCGGCGGCGATCTTGCGCACCGCGTGCAGCACGGTCGTGTGGTCGCGCCCGCCGAAGAGCTCGCCGATCTCGGGGAGGCTCTTCTGCGTCATGTCCTTGGCCAGGTACATCGCGATCTGGCGCGGCCGGGCGATCGAGGCCGGGCGCTTCTTGCTGTACATGTCGGCGACCTTGATCTTGTAGAAGTCGGCCACGGTCTTCTGGATGTTCTCGACGCCGACCTGGCGGTTCTGGATCGACAGCAGGTCTTTCAGCGCCTCGCGCGCGAGACCGATGTTGATCTCCTTGTGTGAAAACCTGGAGTAAGCAAGGATCTTGCGCAGCGCGCCCTCGAGCTCGCGCACGTTGGCGCGCACGTTCTTCGCGACGAAGAACGCGACGTCTTCCGGCATCGGCGTCGCCTCCAGCTCGGCCTTGCGCATCAGGATCGCGACGCGCATCTCGAGTTCGGGCGGTTCGATCGCGACTGTCAGCCCGGCATCGAAGCGCGAGGTCAAGCGCTCGTCGATGTCGACCAGCCCTTTCGGGTAGGTGTCGCTGGTCATGATGATGTGCGCGCGTTTCGCGAGCAGCGCTTCGAACGCGTTGAAGAACTCCTCCTGGGTGCGCTCCTTGCCGGCGAAGAACTGCACGTCGTCGATGAGCAGCAGGTCGAGCTGGTGGTATTTGGCCTTCAGCTCGTCGAAGGTCTTGCGCTGGTAGTTCTTGACGACGTCGGTGATGAACTGCTCGGCGTGCAGGTACAGGATGCGCGCGTCCGGCTTGTCGGCGAGCAGCGCGTTGCCGACCGCGTGAATCAGGTGCGTCTTGCCCAGGCCGACGCCGCCGTAGATGAACAGCGGGTTGTACATCGCGCCCGGCGCGCCGGCGACATGCAGCGCCGCGGTGCGCGCCATCTGGTTCGCGCGGCCCGGCACCAGCGTGTCGAAGGTCAGTGCCGGGTTCAGCCGGCTGCGCGAAGGCACCGGCGGCGCGGCCGGGCCTGTCGTGCGCTGCAGGCTCAGCGCCTGCACGATCGCGAACGAGGCCGATGTCGGAGCCGCCGAACCGTTCATCGCGGGGCCGGGCGCGCGAGCCGTCGCGGTATCGCGCGCGGCCAGCGCGATGTCGAGCCGCACCGGCTTGCCGGCCAGTTCGGCGAGCACGGCCTCGATCCGCCCGGCGTACTGATTGCGAATCCAGTCGAGCTTGAACCGGTTCGGCACGCGCAGCGTCACGACGGCGCCGGCCTCACCCTGGTCGGTGACCTCGGCGGCCGCCAGCGGGCGGATCCAGGTGTTGAATTGTTGTTCGGGCAGCTCGACCGCGAGTCGCTCGCAGCCGCGTTGCCATAGGTCAGCGCTCATTGTGGAAAACTGTTCTCGGGAGCGGGCGAATTGTACGGCGTGCGGCATGCGAAGCGACGGTTATCCACAGTTCCGATAGCCAGGTCAATAGCCCCGCCCGCGCAGGGCTGGCGGTGTAAGTCATTGACCGGGCAGGGTGTTTTTGGTGTAATAGTGGGTTTCCCGAAGCCGACTTGGCGCGGGCACTTCTTTGGCATCGCCTTATTTGGCAACTGCCTCTATCTTGGCCGCCGCCTCCTTTGGCACACGCCAGCTGGACAGATCATGAAACGCACCTACCAAGCCTCCAAAGTTCGCCGCGCCCGCACCCACGGCTTCCTCGTCCGCATGAAGAGCCGCGGCGGCCGCGCCGTGATCAATGCGCGCCGCGCCAAGGGCCGCAAGCGCCTGGCCGTCTGAGGTACGGCGCCCACGGCGTTTGCACCGTGATCGCGCGCCTGCTGCGGTCCGCAGATTTCGAACGCGTGCTGCGCACGCGCACCCGGGTCAGCAGCGTGCACTTTGCGCTGCACCATCTGGCGGATCGCCCGAGCGCGCCCGCCAAGCCGCCCGCGAAGGCGGCCATCAGCGCCGTCGCCGGCGAGTTGTCAACAGGGGAGCTCCCGATGCAGGCTGGCCCTGTGGATGACTCGCCCCGGCCGGCGCCCGGCGCGGTCTGGCTCGGAGCGGTCGTGCCGAAGCGGCATGCCCGCCGCTCGGTGACCCGAACCTTGCTGAAGCGCCAGATCCGCGCGGTTGTGACCGGCCATGCGGCGTCGCTCGCGCAGGGCCTGTGGGTCGTCCGGCTGCGTGCGCCGTTCGATCGCGCACGCTTCGTCAGCGCGGCATCGGATGAGCTCAAGTGCGCCGCACGCGAAGAGCTCGAAGGCCTGTTCGGCAGCGTTGCGCTGCGCGTGGTCTCGGCCGGCGCCTGAGCGGCCGGTCGCAGGCGATGGCTCACCTCCTGTTCACGCTGCCGCAGCGCGCGCTGCTGGCACTCGTGCGCGGCTACCGGCTGCTGCTGAGCCCGTGGCTGGGCAGCGCCTGCCGCTTTGAACCCACCTGCTCGGCCTACGCGATCCAAGCGCTCGAGCAGCACGGCGCCGCAGCGGGCACTTACTTGACACTGAGTCGGCTGGCACGTTGCCAGCCCTTCTGCCGCGGTGGCCACGATCCGGTGCCCCGGCAGGCGCCGGCGCTGTTCCGCCATTTTCTTGCCGATGCGCCACGCGCTGCCGGCGAACCGTCTCCCTCCTCGAAGCCCGAGCCCAATCCATGACCGATATGCGTCGCACCCTGCTGTGGGTGGTGTTTTCGATGTCCCTGTTCTTGATCTACGACGCGTGGAACAAGCACAACGGTCAGCCTTCGTTCTTCGCTCCGGCGCCGACCAAGGTCGCTGCACCGGCCGCGTCGGCGGCGAGTGGCTTGCCGAAGCCGGCCAACAACGGTACGGCCACGGTCGCGGGCGCGGCGCCGAGCGCGGCGCCCGGCGCCGTCGCGCCGCCGGTCGCCGAACAGACGACGATCACGACCGACGTGGTCAAGGCGACGCTCAGCGGCGCCGGCGGAACGCTGGTTCGCCTGCAGCTGCTGAAGTACCCCGACCCGGTGCTGCAGGAGTGGTACGAGCCGCTCCTCGAGCTGTTCGGTCGCAAGGCCGCCGCGACGGCGCCGCAAGACGTCGTGCTGATGGACGAGACGTCTGGCCGCCTGTATGTCGCCGAATCCGGGCTGATCCCCGCGGCCGGCGGCTCCGGCCTGCCGAACCACCACACGGTGATGACGCTCGTCCCCGGCGAGCGCACGCTGGCCACCGGCCAGAGCGCGCTGCAGGTGAAGTTCGAGTCGCCAGCCGTCGGCGGCGTGAAGCTCGTGAAGACCTACACCTTCAAGCGCGGCGACTACGTGATCGACGTGAAGAACGAGGTCGTCAACGAATCGGGCGTGCCGGTCTCGCCGCGGCTGTACCTGCAGCTGGTGCGCGACGGCGTGCCGCCGCCGGGCGGGTCGAGTGTCTACTCGACCTTCACTGGGCCGGCGATCGACGACGGCAACAAGTTCCAGAAGGTCGATTTCAAGGACATCGACAAGCGCGGCCCGTCCGACAAGCCCAGCCACACGATCGACGCCGACAGCGGCTGGGTCGCGATGGTGCAGCACTATTTCGCCTCCGCCTGGCTGGTCGACAAAGGCGACGCCAGCAAGCTGCCGCGCGAGTACTTCACCGGCAAGTCCGAGGTCACGAACCCGGCTACCGGCCAACTGGCGCATGTCTACTCGGTCGGCATGTTCGTGCCGCTGGGCGAGCTCGCGCCCGGCGCGACCAAGGCCTTCGACGCGAAGCTGTTCGTCGGCCCGCAGGAAGAAGAGAAGCTCGCGAAGCTCGCGCCGCGCCTCGAGCTCGTCAAGGACTACGGCATCTTCAAGATCCTCGCCGAGCCGCTGTTCTGGCTGCTGACGCAGCTGCACAAGATTCTCGGCAACTGGGGCTGGTCGATCGTCGGGCTGGTCGTGCTGCTGAAGATCGCGTTCTACTGGCTCAACGCCAAGGCCTACGGCTCGATGGCGAAGATGAAGGCGATCAACCCGAAGATCACCGAGATGCGCGAGCGCCTGAAAGACAAGCCGCAGCAGATGCAGCAGGAGATGATGCGCATCTACCGCGAGGAGAAGATCAACCCGCTCGGCGGCTGCCTGCCGATCTTCGTGCAGATGCCGTTCTTCATCTCGCTGTACTGGGTGCTGCTGTCGACCGTCGAGATGCGCGGCGCGCCGTGGCTCGGCTGGATCACCGACCTGTCGGCGAAGGACCCGTACTTCATCCTGCCGATCCTGATGACGCTGACCAGCCTGCTGCAGACCTGGCTGAACCCGACGCCGCCGGATCCGGTCCAGGCGAAGATGATGTGGTTCATGCCGCTGATCTTCTCGGTGATGTTCTTCGTGTTCCCGTCCGGCCTGGTGCTGTACTGGCTGACCAACAACATCCTGTCGATCGCGCAGCAGTACGTGATCAACAAGCGCCTGGGCGTGCTGAACAAGTAACAGAGATGACAGCCCCTGCGCGCCTTCGGCACGATCCCCCGAGGGGAGCTCAAGCGGCCGAGGGCCACGGGGTGGGCCTCTTCGTGGCCCATGGCGGCCCGGCGCTCGCTTGAGGGCCAGCGATGCTGCCGCGCCACCACGAGCCGATCGTCGCCGTCGCGACGGCGAGCGGGCGTGGCGCGGTCGGGATCGTGCGGCTCTCGGGCGCGAACCTGGCGCCGTTCGTCGCTGCGCTGCTGGGCCGGACGCTGCAGCCGCGCGTCGCGACCTACCTGCCGTTCGCTGACGCGGCCGGCGCGCCGATCGACCGCGGTCTGGCGATCCACTTCCCGGCACCCCATTCGTACACCGGCGAAGACGTGCTCGAACTGCAGGCGCATGGTGGCCCGGTCGTGCTGCAGCTGCTGCTCGCGCGCTGCATCGAACTCGCCGACCCGCACCTGCCCGGGCTGCGGCTCGCGCAGCCGGGCGAGTTCACCGAGCGCGCGTTCCTGAACGACAAGCTCGACCTCGCGCAAGCCGAGGCCGTCAGCGACCTGATCGAGGCCAGCACCGAGGCCGCGGCGCGCTCGGCGAGTCGCTCGCTGACCGGCGCGTTCTCCGGCGAGGTCAACGCGCTGCGCGACCGGCTGATCGAGTTGCGCATGCTGGTCGAGGCGACGCTCGACTTCCCCGAGGAAGAAATCGATTTTCTCGAGAAGGCCAACGCGCGCGGCCGGTTGCAGGCGATCGCCCAGCAGCTTGACGCGGTGCTGGACCGCGCGCGCCAGGGCGCACTGCTGCGCGAGGGGATCACGGTCGTGCTCGCGGGGCAGCCGAACGTCGGCAAGAGCTCGCTGCTGAACGCGCTCGCCGGCGCCGAGCTCGCGATCGTCACGCCGATCGCTGGCACGACGCGCGACAAGGTCAGCGGCACGATCCAGATCGAGGGCGTGCCGGTCCACGTGATCGACACCGCCGGCCTGCGCGACTCGACCGACGAGGTCGAACGCATCGGCGTCGCGCGCAGCTGGAGCGAGATCGAGCGCGCCGACGCGGTGCTGTTCATGCACGATCTGACGCGCCTCGGCGAACCTGCCTACGACGCCGGCGAGGCGCAGATCGAAGCGCGCCTGCGCGCCGCGCTGCCCGATGCCGAGCGGCTGCTGCAGGTCTTCAACAAGGCCGACGCGGCGCCGGCGGTGCAGCACGCGCCGGGTATCGCCCTGTCGGCGCGCACCGGCGCGGGCATCGCCGCGCTGCGCTCGAAGCTGCTCGCGCTGGCCGGCTGGCATGCGCAGCCCGAGGGCCTGTTCATCGCCCGCACGCGCCATGTGCAGGCGCTGCGCGAGACCCGCGGGCACCTGGCCACTGCGCTCGCGCTGGCCGCGCGCGCCGACACCGCGCTCGACCTCCTCGCCGAGGAACTGCGCCTCGCGCACGATGCGCTCGGTGCGATCACCGGCGCATTCAGCTCCGACGACCTGCTCGGCGAGATCTTCAGCCGCTTCTGCATCGGCAAGTGACGCGGTGCCCGGCGCGTTCGCAGGGCGACGAGCGGCCGCGTGGCGGCGACGAAGGGCGCGTTGCGGGAACGCCACCTGTTGTGGGCTGACGCGGGCCGCGCCGATAATCGGCGCTCGGGCGCCCTGCATGGAGCGCTCCGCGGAGCAGGAAGATGGAAATCGACGATCTGGTGCAGGCGATTCAGACCCTCAATGCCGAGGATGCGTTTCGCGCCCGGCTGAGCCTCGAGCAGTGGCGCAGCATCGCGCCCTACCTGACGCGCCACGAGATCCGCGCCGGCGACCTGCTGATCAAGCAGGGCGACACCGATCGCACGATGTACTTTCTCGCCCAGGGCAGCCTGCAGATCTTCGTGACCGGCGGGCCGCCGGGCAGCAACCGCATCGCGATCCTGCGCACCGGCTCGGTGGTCGGCGAGCCGGGTCTGTTCGGCGACAGCCCGCGCATGGCCAACGTCGAGGCGATGACGCCGTGCATCGTCTTCGCGCTGCGCGGCCCGCGCATCGAAGAGCTGGCGCAGCGCCTTCCGGCGCTCGCACTCGAACTGCTGCGCGCTGCCGGCGGCGTGATGGCGACGCGCATGCGTGCGAACCTGGCCAAACAGACGCCGTTCAGCTAAGCCCGGACACCCTCCCTCACTTCTTCCCCAGCAGCCGCCCTTCGGCGAGCGCGAGCGGCTCGGGCTTGCCGGCCAGCACCAGCGTGTCGCCGGCCGCGAGCACCAGCGATTCATCGGGCTTGATGACCGCGCCGTTCGCGCGCCGCACCGAGACCACCGCGACGCCGACCGCATGCAGCGCCTGGGCCGCGAGCGTCTGGCCGAGGTGGCTGCCGGCGGCCGGCAGCGTGACACTCAGCAGCCGCGCGGTCTGCCGCTCGTCGGCGGTGTCGTCGTCGGCACCGTGGAAGTACCCGCGCAGCAGGCCATAACGCGCGTCGCGCTGGTCCTGCACGACGCGGATCACGCGCCGCATCGGCACGCCGACGAGGGCGAGCGCGTGGCTCGCGAGCATCAGCGAACCCTCGATCGCCTCGGGCACGACTTCGGTCGCGCCGGCGGCCTGCAGACGCTCGATGTCGCTGTCGTCGATCGTGCGCACGATCACCGGGACCCGCGGCGCGTGCTCCTGCACCAGGCGCAGGATCTTCAGCGCCGACGGCGTGTCGTGGTAACTTACGACGACCGCACTGGCCCGCGCCAGGCCCGCCGCCATCAGGCTCTGCAGCCGTGCGGCGTCGCCGAACACGACGCTCTGCCCGGCCGCCGCGGCCTGGCGCACGCGGTCCGGGTCGAGGTCGAGCGCCATGTACGGGATCTTCTCGCCGTCGAGCAGCCGCGCCAGGTTCTGGCCGCTGCGGCCGTAGCCGGCGATGATGATGTGGGCCTCGGTATTGATCGCGCGCTTCGCGATCGTCGTCATCGCGACCGACTGCATCAGCCAGTCGCTCGAGCTCAGCCGCATCACGATGCGGTTGCTGTAGAGGATCAGGAACGGCGTCGCGAGCATCGACAGCACCATGCTCGCGAGCACCGGGCTTTGCAGCTCGGCCGGCAGCAGGCCGCCGTCGGTCGCGAGCGCGAGCAGCACGAAGCCGAATTCGCCCGCCTGCGCGAGGTACAACCCGGTGCGCAGCGCCACGCCCGGCGCGGCGCCGAAGATGCGCGCGAGCAGCGTCACGACGATGAACTTGAACAACACCGGCGCGATCGTCAGCCCGAGCACGAGCGGCCACTGCAGCCACACCGCCTCGGCGTCGAGCTTCATGCCGATCGTGATGAAGAACAGGCCGAGCAGCACGTCGTGGAACGGGCGGATGTCGGTCTCGACCTGGTGCTTGTATTCGGTCTCGGCGATCAGCATCCCGGCGACGAACGCGCCGAGCGCGAGCGACAGCCCGGCGCGTTCGGTCAGGTAGGCCAGCGCCAGCGTCACGAGCAGCAGGTTCAGCACGAACAGCTCTTCGCTCTTCAGCCGCGCGACGATCGTCAGCCACCAGCGCATCACGCGCTGCCCGCCGACCAGCAGCACCGTCAGCAGCGCCGCCGCCTTCAGCGCGGCGATCGCGAGCGCCCCGATCAGTTCGGCCGGCGGCGAGCCGAGCGCCGGGATCAGCACCAGCAGCGGCACCACCGCCAGATCCTGGAACAGCAGCACCCCCATCACGCGCCGGCCGTGCTCGCTCTCGAGCTCGAGCCGCTCGGCCATCAGCTTCACGACGATCGCGGTGCTGCTCATCGCGAGTGCGCCGCCGAGCGCGACCGAGCTCTGCCAGGTCAGCCCCCACGACCGGCCGGCCAGCGAGACGCCCCACGCGAGTGCGAGGTTGCCGGCGACCGCCATCAGGATCGTCAGTGCGACCTGGCTCAGCCCGAGCCCGAACACCAGCTTGCGCATGCTCTTCAGCTTCGGCAGGTTGAACTCGAGCCCGATCACGAACATCAGGAACACGACGCCGAACTCGGCCAGGTGACTGACCTGCGCGGTGTCCTTCGCGAGCGCGGTCGCGTTCGGGCCGATCAGCACACCCACCGCGAGGTAGCCCAGCATCGGCGGCAACTTGGCCATGCGGCAGATCACCACCCCGGCCACCGCGGCGACGAGGTAGAGCAGCACCAGACCGAGCGGGGACGAGATCATCAGATTGGAATTGCAAGCACTGTGCCGCGGGCCGGGCGACGCCGACGACGGGCATCGGGGCCGGGCTCATAGAATCGACCGATCCTACTGGACGCGTTGCGCCACACAGTGCCTGCAAAACCCTCATTTCCCGACTTCGACGCCGAGCGCGCGCTGCGCCTCGGGCGCGAGACCTTCGACATCGCGGCCCAGGCGCTGATCGCGCTGAAGGCGCGCCAGGGCGACGGCTTCACGCACACCTGCCGCGCGATGCTCGAGTGCCGCGGCCGCGTCGTCGTGATGGGCATGGGCAAGAGCGGCCACGTCGGGCGCAAGATCGCCGCGACGCTGGCGTCGACCGGCACCCCGGCGTTGTTCGTGCACCCGGCCGAGGCGAGCCATGGCGACCTCGGCATGGTCGCGCCCGGCGATGTCGTGCTCGCGATCTCCAACTCCGGCGAGAGCGAAGAGCTCGGCGCGATCATCCCGGCGCTGAAGCGCCTGGGCGTCACGCTGGTCGCGATGACCGGGCGCGCCGAGTCGACGCTCGCGCAGCATGCCGACATCGCGATCAGCAGCGCGGTCGATCAGGAGGCCTGCCCGCTGAACCTCGCGCCGACGACGAGCACGACCGCGCAGATGGTGCTGGGCGATGCGCTGGCGGTCGCGCTGCTCGACGCACGCGGCTTCCGCGAGGAAGACTTCGCGCGTTCGCACCCCGGCGGCAGCCTCGGCCGCAAGCTGCTGATGCATGTGCGCGACCTGATGCGCAGCGGCGCCGACGTGCCGCGCGTCGCGCCCGACACGGCGTTCACCGAGATGCTGCGCGAGATGACCGGCAAGGGCCTGGGCTTCACCGCGATCGCCGATGCCGAGGGCCGCGTGCTCGGCATCTTCACCGACGGTGACCTGCGCCGCCTGATCGAACGCGGTGCCGACCTGCGCGCGCTGCGCGCGGCCGACGTGATGCACCCGCAGCCGAAGCTCGTCAGCGCCGACGCGCTCGCGGTTGATGCCGCCGACGTGATGGAAACGCACCGCATCACCAGCGTGCTCGTCGTCGATGCGCACGGGCTGCTGACCGGCGCGCTGAACTCGAACGACCTGATGCGAGCGAAGGTCATCTGACGATGACGAGCCAAGGTGATCCGGTGCCCGAACCCGTGTTGCGGCATCCGCCCGAGCTGCTGCTGAAGGCGCAGGGCATCCGCTGGGCGATCTTCGATGTCGACGGCGTGCTGACCGACGGCCGCATCTACCTCAGCGAGCGCGGCGAGGAATTCAAGGCCTTCTCGACGCTCGACGGCCACGGCCTGAAGCTGCTCGCGCAGCACGGCATCACGCCGGTCGTGATCACCGGGCGCGATTCGCCGGCGGTGCGCCGGCGCGTTGCCGACCTCGGCCTGGCGCACGCGGTCTACGGCGCGAGCGACAAGCTCGCCGCAGCGACGGCGCTGATGGCATCGCTCGCCGATATCGGCGCGAGCTGGGGCACGCTCGCCGCAATGGGCGACGACTGGCCCGACCTGCCGCTGCTCGCGCGCGCCGCGTTCGCCTGCGCGCCGGCGAACGCGCACATCGAAGTCAAGGCGGTTGCGCATCACGTCACCGCGGCGCGCGGCGGCCACGGCGCGGCGCGCGAGTGCTGCGACCTGCTGCTGTGCGCCGCCGGCCGCTACGCGAGCGCGCTGCACGGCCACCTCGTCACGCTGGATGGCGGCACCGGGTGAGGAACGCCGCGTGAACGGGCTGGCGACCGATGCGCCGGCCGAGTCGGGCGGCCCGCCGCGCGCGCCATGGCATCGGCCGGCGCCCTGGTACCTGCGGGTGCTCGACACGGTCTCGACCTACCTGCCGCTGCTGCTGATGGCGGTGCTCGCGCTCGGCACCTGGTGGCTCGTGAAGAACACGCCGCTGTTCGAGACCGATCGGGTGACCGCGCCGCCGCGTCACGAGCCCGACTACACGATGACGCAGTTCCTCGTGCAGCGCTTCGGCGCCAATGGTGCGATGCGGGTGCAGATCGAAGGCGACCTGATGCGCCACTACCCCGACAACGACAGCTTCGAGATCGACAACCCGCGCATCCGCGCGATCGGCGACGACGGCCGGCTCACGACCGCGACGGCGCGCCAGGCGCTGTCGAATCGCGATGGCAGCGAGGTGCAGCTGACCGGCGGCGCGCACATCGTGCGCGAGGCGACGGCCAGCGAAGCGGCGATCGATTTCCGCGGCAACTTCCTGCACTACTTCCAGTACTCCGAACGCCTGCGCTCGCACCTGCCGGTGGTCGTGACGCAGGGCGGCACCGAGATCCACGCCGACGCGATGGCCTACGACAACCTCGCCCGCGTGCTCGACCTGAAGGGCCACGTGCGCGGCACGCTCGATTCGGCCCCCGGCGCCAAGCCATGAGCACCGCCCGGCCGCCGATGCCCGCGCCGCTGGTCTTCATCACCGGCGCTTCGAGCGGCATCGGCCAGGCGCTCGCGGCGCGCTTTCATCGCGCCGGCTACCGGCTCGCGCTGGTTGCCCGGCGCGCGGCCGAGGTGCAGGCCTGGACGCGGGCGCAGGGCTTCGACGCGGACCGCGTCGCGGTCTACGCCGCCGACGTGCGCAACGTGCAGGCGATCGTCGATGCGGGCCACGCCTGCATCGCCGCACAAGGGTTGCCGGATGTCGTGATCGCGAACGCCGGCATCAGCGTCGGCATCGACACGGCCGAGTTCGACGACCTCGAGGTGATGCGCGCGACCTTCGAGACCAACAACCTCGGGCTGGCCGCGACCTTCCACCCGTTCGTCGCCGCGATGAGCGCGCGCCGCGCCGGCGCGCTGGTCGGCATCGGCAGCGTCGCCGGCATCCGCGGGCTGCCGGGGCACGGCGCCTATTGCGCGAGCAAGGCCG
Source organism: Rhizobacter sp. P5_A1 (assembly GCF_056400745.1). Taxonomy (NCBI): domain Bacteria; kingdom Pseudomonadati; phylum Pseudomonadota; class Betaproteobacteria; order Burkholderiales; family Sphaerotilaceae; genus Rhizobacter; species Rhizobacter sp. P5_A1. Next base: position 529 of record NZ_JBFUKR010000034.1, on the reverse strand, counting down.
GGGTGATCGGCTACTGCGAGAGCCTGCGCGGCGAGCTGCGTGCCGGCGGCGTCAAGGTCGTGACGATCGTCCCGGGCTATGTCGATACGCCATTGACGAGCGGCAACCCGTACAGCATGCCGTTCCTGATGCCGGCCGACGCGTTCGCCGACCGCGCCTTCGATGCGATCGTCGCTGGCGTCAGCTACCGCGTGATCCCGTGGCAGATGGGCGTGGTCGCGAAGCTGATGCGCCTGCTGCCGAACGCGCTGTTCGATAAGCTGGTCGCGGGCCGCGGGCGCAAGCCGCGCCAGAAGGCCGCCGGGTCGCCGGAATAGAAAAAGCGGTGGGCTTTCGCGCCACCGCTTCATTCGCCCGAGCCGGCCGCAGCCGGCTCAGTGCTCGTGAGGTGCTCAGTAGCCGCCGCGGCCACCGCCACCGCCGCCACCGGAGCGGCCGCCGCCACCGCCGCCGTAGCCGCCGCCACCGCCGGAGCGGCCACCGCCACCGCCGCCGTAGCCGCCACCACCGCCGCCGCCAAAGCCGCCGC
>NZ_JBFUKR010000033.1:0-52111 GCF_056400745.1 Rhizobacter sp. P5_A1 | reverse complement strand
GATCAGCGCGCCGGCGTCGCCGGTTCGGCCGCGGAAGGCGCGAGGAACAGCGCCGGATCGACCAGCGCCCGGTTCAGGCTGACCGACCAGTGCAGGTGCGGCCCGGTCGCGCGGCCGGTGGCGCCGACCGCGCCGAGCGTCGCGCCCGCGGGCAGCACGTCGCCGACGGCGACCGAGATCGCCGACAGGTGGCAGTACATCGTCAGCAGGCCGGCGCCGTGGTCGAGCCAGACGGTGTTGCCGTTGAAGAAGTAGTCGCCGGTGTCGATCACTCGGCCCGCGGCCGGCGCGACGACCTTGGTTCCGGCCGCGGCCGCGATGTCCATGCCGCTGTGCGGATTGCGCGACTGGCCGTTGAACACGCGGCGCAGCCCGAACGAGCTGGAGCGGCGCCCGGGCACCGGTTGCCGCAGCCACAGCGTCTCGGGCGGCGTCTCGCTGAAGGTCGCGACCACCTCCTTCAGGTGCGCGGCCTCGCGCTCGTAGCGCGCCAGGTCCTGCTTCGACAGATCGACCTGGCCGGGCGCGACCTGCAGCTGCTGCTCGGCGTAGCGGAACGGCTGGATCGTGAACGGCAGCGAGCTCTCGACGCCATCGGCGCGCCGCACGGTGACGCCGCCGCGGCCGGGTTTCGCGGCGAGCGCAATGCCGAGCACGGCGGTCCACTGCGAGCCCTCGCGCAGCACCATCACCGGGACGCCGTTGACGCTGACCTGCGGCGCCTCGCGCGACGCGCCGAGCGCGAGGCGCGCGACGCCGCCCGGCGCGAGGCGCTGCTGCGGCAGATCGAGCGCGCTCGCCGCGGCTGCGGCCAGGCAGAGCAGCGCGGCGACGAGCGCCTGGGTCAATGCGCGGTCGAGCTTTCGGGACGGTCGAAGGGATGAAAGGGCGGGGTGCATGCCCGCGAGTTTCACATGCCCCAGCGCAGTGCCGGCGTGTGCAGCGGCGCATCCCACAGCGCGAGCGTCGCGTCGTCGACCGCGCTGACGGTGATCGAGCAGCCCGCCATCTCGAGCGAGGTCACGTACGAGCCGGTCAGGTGGCGCACCACCTTCACGCCGGCCTCGGTCAGGACCTTCAGCGTCGCGTCGACCATCAGGTAGAGCTCGAGCAGCGGCGTGCCGCCGAAGCCGTTGACGAGCAGGATCACCCGCTGGCCGCGCGGCAGCGACAGGTCCTTCAGCACCGCGCCGGTCAGCTCGGCGGCGATCTCGTCGGCCGTGCCGAGCCGCACGCGCTTGCGCCCGGGCTCGCCGTGGATGCCGACGCCCATCTCCATCTCGTCGGCGCCGATCTGGAACGTCGGCTTGGCCGCGGCCGGCACGGTGCACGAGGTCAGCGCCACGCCCATCGACGCGGTCGCCTTGTTGACCGCGTCGCCGAGCGCCTTCAGCTGCGCCAGGCTGTCGCCGCGCTCGGCGGCCGCGCCGACGATGCGCTCGACGATCAACGTGCCGGCGACGCCGCGGCGCCCGGTCGTGTAGGTCGAGTTCTCGACCGCGACGTCGTCGTTGACGATCACGGTTTCGTTGTCATGGTCCAGCATCTCGGCGGCCATCTGGAAGTTCATCATGTCGCCGGAGTAGTTCTTGACGATGAACAGCACGCCGGCGCCGGTGTCGACCGCGTTGGCGGCGGCGAGCATCTGGTCGGGCGTCGGCGATGTGAACACCTGGCCGGGGCAGGCCGCGTCGAGCATGCCGTGGCCGACGAAGCCGGCATGCAGCGGCTCGTGGCCCGAGCCGCCGCCGGAGATCAGCGCGACCTTGCCGGGCTTCGGCGTGCGGCGCCGCACGAACTGGTGCGCCGCGCCGAGCGTGACGATGTCAGCGTGCGCGGCGGCGAAGCCGTCGAGCGATTCGGTCAGCAGGCTGTCGACGTGGTTGATCAGCTTCTTCATTCGGTCACCTCGGGAACGTGGAGAACGGGGGTCGCGCCGCGTGGTTCAGAGCCTGTCACAGACCGCGACCATGATCAACGCCATCGAGCGCGAGCCGGGGTCGACATGGCCCAGCGCCCGGTCGCCGAGGAACGACGCGCGGCCGCGGATCGCGTCCATCCGGGCGGTCGCCTGCGCGCTGTCGAGCGCGCACTGGCGAACGCGCGCGACCAGGTCGGCGCCGCCGAGCGCCAGCACCTGCTGCACCGGCGCCAGCACGTCGAGCAGCGTCTTCTGGCCGACCTCGGCCTTGCCCAGACGGGTCAGCGCCTTGATCCCGGCGTCGATCGCGCGCGCGAGGTCGGCGGCTGCCGGCGCCGCGGGCAGCTCCTTCGAGAGCGTGACGAGCAGCGTGCCGAAGACCGGTCCGGAAGAGCCACCGATCGTCGACATGCAGGTCATCCCCATCGTGCGCAGCGCATCGTTCAGCGGCTGGCCGGCCAGCTCGCCGAGCCGCGCCTGGATCGCCAGCGCGCCGCGGCGCATGTTCAGGCCGTGGTCGCCGTCGCCGATCGCCTGGTCGAGCGTCGTCAGCTCGTCGACGTGGTCGATCAAGGTCTGCGTCGCATCGCGGATGAGCTCGGCGTGAGTCATGTGATCCTCCCTGTCATGTGGTGATGCGCCGGCCGTCGGCGTCGAACCACAGCGGCCGCAGCAGCTCGACCTGCACCGCATCGCCGGGCTCGAAGCTCGCGCCGGGTGGCGCCGCGGTGATCAGCTCCTGCTCGCTGTCGTCCAGACCCACGTGCACGAGGTGCAGGTCGCTCAGGCGTTCGATGCGCCTGACGCGCGCGTGGCGGTGGCGATCGTTGTCGTGGATGCCGGCGCGGTGCAGCCGCAGGTGCTCGGCGCGCGCGCCGACCGTGACGGCATCTGCCGGTGCCGGCACGCCGGCGACGAGCGCGCGCGGCATCAGGTTGATGCGCGGCGAGCCCAGGCGCGCCGCGACATAGCTGCTGACCGGGTCTTCGTAGATCTGCTGCGGCGTGCCGACCTGCACCAGCCGGCCGTGCTCGAGCACGCCGACGCGGCTGGCCATCGTCAGCGCCTCGATCTGGTCGTGGGTCACGTACAGCATCGTCGCGCCCAGGTCCTGCTGGATGCGCTTGAGCTCGAGTCGCAGGTCGTTGCGCAGCTTCGCGTCGAGCGACGACAGCGGCTCGTCCATCAGGTACAGCGAGGGGTCGCGCACCAGCGCGCGGCCGATCGCGACGCGCTGCATCTGCCCGCCCGAGAGCCGGGTCGCGGGGTTCTGCAGCTTGTCGGCGATGCGCAGCATCTGCGCGACTTCAACCACCTTGCGGCGGATCTCGGCCTCGGGCGTCGGGTGCAGCGGCGAGCGCAGCGGGAACGCGAGGTTGTCGTACACGCTCAGGTGCGGATAGAGCGAGTACTGCTGGAACACGAAGGCGACATCGCGCAGCGCCGGCGCGAGCGCGGTCACGTCGCGCCCGGCGATGTGGATGTGTCCGGCGTCGGGCGTCTCGAGGCCGGCCACCAGGCGCAGCGTCGTCGTTTTGCCGGCGCCGCTCGGGCCGAGCAGCACGACGAACTCGCCGCTGGCGATATCGAGGGTCAATCCGTCGATCGCCTGGATCGCGCCGAAGCGCTTCGCGATGCCGGTCAGGCGCAGGTCAGCCATCGCGGGCTCCGTTGCCGTTGACGTTGCGGCGGCGCCCGGTGTGCGGGCGATCGTCGCGTGCGGTGCGCAGCGCACGGCCGGACTCTCGATCGAACAGCGAGACCGCGGCGGCGTCGAAGGCCAGGCCGACCTGGTCGCCGCGCCGTGCGCCGCTCGCCACGTCGACCTTCGCGCGCAAGGTCGCGCCCTGTGCGGTGCTCACGGTGACGATCCGGCTCGCGCCGAGGTATTCGGTGCCGAGCACCTCGGCGCGCAGCGGCGATGCGTCGTCGAGCCGCACGTGCTCGGGGCGCACGCCACACAGCAGCGCGCGCGCCGAGACATCCTCGCGCAGCGCGGGCACGGCGATCTGCGCGGCACCGATCTGCACCGCGCTCGCACCGCTGGCGAGCGCGGCCTCGAAGGGCAGGAAGTTCATCGCCGGGGCGCCGATGAAGTCGGCGACGAACACGCTCGCCGGCCGCTCGTAGACCTCGAGCGGGGCGCCGAGCTGCTCGATCACGCCCTGGTTCATGATCGCGATCGTGTCGGCCATCGCCATCGCCTCCATCTGGTCGTGCGTGACGTAGACGGTGGTCGCGTTCAGGCGGTCGTGCAGCGCGCGCAGCTCGTGGCACATCACCTCGCGGAACTCGGAGTCGAGCGCGCCGAGCGGCTCGTCCATCAGGAAGGCGAGCGGCTGGCGCACGATCGCGCGGCCCAGCGCGACGCGCTGGCGGTCGCCGCTCGACAGGCCCGAGACCGGCTTGTCGAGCAGCCCGCTGATGCGCAGGATGCGTGCGGCCTGTTCGACCTGCGCGTCGATCTCGGAACGCAGCATGCCTTGCGAGACGAGCGGGAACGCGATGTTGCGGCGCACGTTCATGTGCGGGTACAGCGCGAACATCTGGAACACGAACGCGATGTCGCGCGCCGAGGCGCGCTTGAAGCTCACGTCTTCCGCGCCGAGGAAGATCTGCCCCGAGGTCGGCAGCTCCAGGCCGGCGATCATGCGCAAGGTCGTGGTCTTGCCGCAGCCCGAGGGGCCGAGCAGGCAGAAGAACTCGCCGTCGCGCACCGTGAAGCTCGAGTCCTTCACCGCGGTGAAGTCGGCGAAGGCCTTGTGCAGCTGGTGAACGCGGATCTCGGCCATCACGCTACTCGGGGAATTTGGAGACGACCATGAACATGGCGGTCCCGAACAAGGTCGTCACGAATGACCAGGTGTAGAGCAGCATCGCAAAGGGCTGCAGCATCATCACGAGGCCGAGCGTGATGACGATGCAGGCCAGCATCTCCATGCGCCCCCGGCGCAGCCACTCTGGCCACCTCTTCGATGGGGCTTTCATTTGCGCACCGCTCCGAAGGTGATGCCGCGCAGCAGGTGCTTGCGCAGCAGGATCGTGAACACGAGGATCGGGATCAGGAACAGCGTGGTGCCGGCCGCGACCGCCGGCCAGTCCTGCCCACCCTCGCCGATGATGATCGGGATGAACGGCGGCGCGGTCTGCGCGGTGCCCGAGGTCAGCAGCACCGCGAACGCGTACTCGTTCCACGCGAAGATCAGGCAGAAGATCGCTGTCGCGACGATGCCGGTCGTCGCCTGCGGCAGCACCACCTTGCGGAAGGCCTGCAGGCGCGTGTAGCCGTCGACCATCGCGGCCTCTTCGTACTCGCGCGGGATCTCGTCGATGAAGCCCTTCAGCAGCCACACCGCGAGCGAGACATTGACCGCGCTGTACAGCAGGATCATGCCGAGGCGCGTGTCAGACAGCCCGAGCTCGCGGTACATCAGGTAGATCGGGATCGCGACCGCGATCGGCGGCATCATCCGCGTCGACAGGATGAAGAACAGCAGGTCGTCCTTCAACGGCACCTTGAAGCGCGAGAACGCGTACGCCGCCATCACGCCGAAGCCGACCGACAGCAGCGTCGAGCCGAACGCGATGATCAGCGAGTTGACGAAGCGCGGCATGAAGTTCGAGGCGCCGGCGACCACCATGTTGGCGTTGCGCGCGACCTTGTCGCAGGTGTCGGTGGCGGGCGGCAATGCGGCGATGTATTCCGGCGTCTGGCGCGAGCGCGTCGTGAACAGGTTGCAGTAGCCCTCGGCCGACGGCGTGAACAGGATCTTCGGCGGGTAGCTGATCGAATCGGGCGGTGTCTTGAAGCCGGTCAGGATGATCCAGACCAGCGGCACGATCGTGACCAGCGCGTACAGCGCGACGAGTGTGCCGGCGATCCAGCGCGACTGCGCGCTCGGCTCGACGACCGAGTGTGCGGTGCTGATCCCTCTCGCGATGCTGATGCTCATCGGGTGCCCCTCACCGGTTCTTGACGCGGTTCAGCGCCTTGACGTAGATGTTGGCCAGGCCGAACACCGCGACGAACAGGATGATCGCGAACGCCGACGAGTAGCCGGTGCGCCACTTCTCGAAGGCCTCGCGCTTCAGCGTGATCGACGCGAGCTCGGTGGCCGACCCCGGCCCGCCCGAGGTCAGCAGGTTGACCATGTCGAACATCTTGAAGTTCTCGATGCCGCGGAACAGCACCGCCAGCATGACGAACGGCAGCACCATCGGCAGCGTGATCGACCAGAACTGGCGCCACGCCGACGCGCGGTCGACCTCGGCCGCTTCGTAGATGTAGTCGGGGATCGAACGCAGGCCCGCGAGGCAGATCAGCATCACGTAGGGCGTCCACATCCAGGTGTCGACGATGATGATGGCCCAGGGCGCCAGCCTGACCGAGCCGATCATCTCGAACGACGACGGCGGCACGCCGGTCAGGAACGACACCGCGTAGTTGAACAGGCCCGTCTGCGGCTGGTACAGAAAGGCCCAGAAGTTGCCGACGACGGCCGGCGACAACATCATCGGGATCAGGATCATCGTGGTCCAGAAGCCGTGGCCGCGGAACTTGCGATCGATCAGGTAGGCGAGCGCGAAGCCGATCAGCGTCTGCAGCAGGATGGTCCAGAACAGGAAGTGCGCGGTGGCCTGCATCGCGACCCAGATGTCGGGGTCGGTCAGCACCGAGACGTAGTTGTCGATGCCCACGCCAAGCACGTTCGCATTCGGCCGGTTCGCGCGGAAGTTCGTGAACGAGAGCTTGATCGTCCAGATCAGCGGGAAGATGTTGATCGCGAGCAGCAGCAGCATCGTCGGGCCGACGAACAGCCACGCGATCGAGCGATCCGACAGCCCGCGCATGCGCGTGGCCAGCACCGGGGGGGTGGCCTGCGCAGCGCGTGCGACGAGCGTGGAAGGGACCGACATCGGTGGCCTGTGAGGATGCGGCTGCTGTGTTGTCGACTGCGATCTACTTCGACTTCCCGTCTTCCTTGAACACCTTCTTCCAGTCGACCACCAGCCCGTCGAGCGCCTCCTTCGCCGTGCCCTTGTCGGCGACCACGTAGTCGTGCACGCGCTTTTGCATCGCCAGCATCAGCTGCGCGTACGAGGGTTCGGCCCAGAAGTCGACCACCATGTCCATCGAGTCGAGGAAGGCCTGCGCGAACGGCGAGCTCTTCGGGTAGCCCGGGTCGTTCAGCACCGACTTCGCGGCCGACGAGCCGCCGATCGCCTGCCACTTCTTCTGCACGTCGGGGCTGGCGAACCACTTGATGTACTGCAGCGATTCGTTGCGGTTCGGCGAGTACGCGACCACCGAGATGCCCTGGCCGCCGAGCTGCACGCCCTTGGCCTTGTCGGCGGGGTTCGTGAAGAAGCCGATCTTCTCGCCGCCGACGTTCGGGTCCTTGTACAGGCCGGGGAAGAACGCGAACCAGTTCATCATCATCGCGACCTGGCCCGACTTGAAGGCGTCCAGGCCCTCGCCCATGTAGGCGTTGGTCAGGCCCGGCGGCGTGCTGCCCTTGTAGAGCGCCTTGTAGAACTCGAGGCCTTTCACCGCGTCGGGCGAATTGACGAAACCGTCCATCGCATACGGCTTCTTCGGGTCCTCGTACTTGAAGCCCATCGGGTAGAGCACGTTGGTCACGCCCATCGTGATGCCTTCGGAGCCGCGCTCGGTGAACAGGTAGGCACCGTAGACCTTCTTGCCGTCGATCATGCGGCCCTGGAAGAACTCGGAGACCTGCCTGAACTGCTCCCAGGTCTTCGGCGGTGCGAGCTCGCGATTGAACTTCTTCTTGAACTCGGTCTGGATCTCGGGCCTGGCGAACCAGTCCTTGCGGTAGGTCCAGCCGACCGCATCGGCCATCGCCGGCAGGGCCCAGTAGTTCGGCGTGTTCTTCGGCCACTCCGCGTAGCCGACCACCGTGGCGGGCGCGAAATCGGTCATCTTGATGCCTTCCTTCGCGAAGAAGTCATTCAGCTTGACGTAGTGGCCGTTCTCGGCCGACCCGCCGATCCACTGGCTGTCGCCGATGATCAGGTCGCACAGCTTGCCCTTCGAGTTGAGCTCGTTGAGCATGCGGTCGGCGAAGTTCGTCCAGGGCACGAACTCGAACTTCATCTTCACGCCGCTCTTCGCGGTGAAGTCTTTCGAGAGTTCGACCAGCGCGTTCGCCGGGTCCCAGGCGGCCCAGCACAGCGTGATGGTCTTGTCCTGCGCGCGCACCGATGTGCTCGCCAGGCTGAGGGCGGCCACTGCAGCGAGGGCGATCACCCCCGGCAGCATCTTCGAGATGGTTTTCATGAGGCTGTCTCCAACAGGGTTCGTGAGTTCAGGGACGACACACACCGGACCGCCGCTCAATGAAGGTTTTCGGCCGTCAGGATCTCGACGCGCGGCTGCACCACGTTGAGTGCGCCGCGAACGTTCTCGCACAGCGCGCGCAGCACCCGCGCCGCGCTCAGCACGCAGTAATGGATGTCCTGGTGCAGGACATACGACAGGCCGTTCGCGGCCAGCAGCGCGCGATGCGCCTCGGTGAAGTCGTGCGCGACGACGCCGGTGTGCGGCGCCAGGCCCGCCGCTTCGAGCGCGCGAACCACGCCGGCACTGCCCGAGCCGACGTTGTAGAGGCCGGCCACGCGCGCCGCCTCGGCGGCGTCGGACCGCAGGAATTGCAGCAGCGTCTCGCTGGCGCCCATCTCGTCGGCCGGCAGGTCGGGTGTGCGCAGCATGCGCAGCTTCGGGAAGCGCTCTTCGATGACCTGCGCGAAGCCGATGCGCCGCTCGATCTCCGCCGACAGCCGCGTCGCCTGCGACGAGAGCAGCAGCGTGTCGCGCCCGGCGGCATTCGCCATGCGCGCCAGCAGCAGGCCGGCGGTGCGGCCAGCGGCGCGGTTGTCGGCACCGATGCAGGTCTCGCGCATCGAGCCGGCGACATCGGAGAAGAAGGTCACGACGTGCACGCCCGCGCGCACCAGCTCGTTGATCGCGAGCTTGATCGGCGGCAGATCGGGGGCGAGCAGCGCGATCCCCTCGCACTCGCCGACCTGGGCCAGCTCGGCGGCGAAGCGCGCCGGATCCGACGTGTCGATGCGATGCGTGACCTCGGTGATGTGGGCGTGCCGGAAGTCTCCCGCCGCCTGCGCGATCTGCCGGTCGAGCAGTTCGAGGAACGGCGACTCCTCGGCCGGCAGCACGAACGCGAACCGGAAGTTCTCGCCGCGCCTCGGCCGCCCGGGCTGTTGCGGTGCGCCCAGCTCGCCAACCACCTGCAGCACGCGCTGCACGGTCTCGGCATTGACGCCGGGGCGGCGGTTCAGGACCCGGTCGACCGTCGCGGTACCGACGCCCGCGAGGCGGGCGATTTCGGCGATGGTGGGTGCGGCGGACATCGGCTGGGTTGGCTTGATGCGATGACTTTAATAACATCAATAATTAAATCAATCAGGGTTTAACTGGAGTTGGAGAAGGGTCGACGGCGTGCCCGCAGCGATTGCCCGGGCCGGCGCAACATCGCGTTACCCCGAGTCCAGAAAGGCGCTCATTTGCCCGGATCGCGTCGCGTGGGCGACGACCAAGATCGTCATCCCGACGCGGTGAACCGCGACAAATCGCACACGCGGAAACGTCGCGTCGCGCGGTCCGGGACTTGCGAGCGTCACGCGGCCATGCGCGCGGGCAGCCATGACGAAAACGGGAGCAGCAGATGGGTGCGATTCGAGTTGAAGTTCGGCACTGGATCATCACCAGCCTGCTGGCCGCCTGCACCGTCTGGCTCGGCGGCTGCACGACCGCCGGCCTGCTGGTCGGCGCCGTCGGCGTCGCGACCGACACCAGCGTGACCTGGGAAATCGCCAAGCACCTGCACGCGAAGATGACCGAGGGCGACGACATCGCGTGCCATCGCCTCGACAGCGTGCAGCGCGCGCTGAATCTGCGCTGCGGCCCGTTCGTGCCGGGCAGCTTGCGCGCGGCGGATCTGCAGCACAACCCGCTGCAGGGCTGCGCGCTCGCCGTCGCGGTGCGCGAGCCGCGCTTCTGGCCGGCGTTGCCCGAGTTCATCGAGAAGGGCGCGCTGCCTGAAACCTGCGCGCGGTCCCCGCTGGTCGAACTCGCGCAGGCCCAGGACTGCCCCGACTTTTCGAGCGCCTCGCCGGCGGTGCTGCAATCGCTGCGCTGGCTCGCCGAGGTGGACGCGCGGTCGGTCCACCATGACGTGATGCGCCTGCTCAGCTGCCCGAACGCGCAGCGCGCAGGGCTCGACCGCGCGCTCGAGACCTGGCTCGCGCAAGGCGTGCTCGATGTCGGCAGGATTTCGTTCGGCCCGCTCGGCGCGCTGCACCCCGACTACCTCGCCACACCTTTCGCGCATGCCCTCGAAGCGCAGGGCCACACGGCGCGGCAAGGCCTCGGCGGCTACGACGGCGTGCAGCCGCGCGGCTTCGAGCTCGCGCTGCGCGGCAGCCACTGGGCCGCGCTCGACTGGTGGCTCACGCGCGTGCCCGAGCTCGCGAACCGCGTGCCGCCGACGCAGGCCAACCAGCTGCCCTGGCTGCCGCTCGCGCGCGTGCTGACGCCGAACTTCCTGAGCCAGCCGGCGACCCAGACCGAGATGGTCGAGTTCCTGCTCGCGCGTGGCGCGAACCCGTGGCAGAAGCTGCCGTTCGATGCCGGCAGCTCGGTCGTGCAGTACGCGCGCGCGCTGAAGAGCCCGCAGCTGGCGCTGCTCGACCCGCCGATCATGCCGGTCGTGGTGGCCGCGACCGCAACACCGGGCGGTCCGGGGCAGTAGGGCCTACGCGCCGCGCAGCGGCGCGCGGATCACTTGCCCCACGAATCCTTCAGCGCTGCGATCCGGTTGATCACCGGCCTGCCGGCCGTGTGATCGACGCGGTCGGCGACGAAGTAGCCGTGGCGCTCGAACTGGAACTTGTCGTCGGGCTGCGCGTTCGCGAGCGAGGGCTCGACGAAGCCGCGGACGACCTGCTTGCTGTGCGGGTTCAGCGCGGCCTTGAAATCCTTGCCGCCGGCGTCGGGCTGCGCTTCGGTGAAGAGGCGGTCGTACAGGCGCAGTTCGGCGGCGACCGCGTCGTGCACGCCGACCCAGGTGATCGTGCCCTTGACCTTCACCGCATCGGCGCCGGGCGTGCCGCTCCGGGTGTCGGGCACGATGGTCGCGGTGACGGCGGTGATCGCGCCGCTCGCATCCTTCTCGCAGCCGGTGCACTCGATCACGTGGCCGTACTTGAGCCGCACCTTGTTGCCCGGGAAGAGCCGGAAGAAGCCCTTGGCCGGCACCTCGGCGAAATCGTCGCGCTCGATCCAGACCTCGCTGCCCAGGCTGAATGCACGCGGCGCGAGTTCGGGCCGGTGCGGATTCGCCGGCGCGTGGCAGCGCTCGCGAGCGTCCGCGCTGCCGAACAGCTCGGCCCAGTTCGTCAGCTTGAGCCGGACCGGGTCGACGACCGCCATCGCGCGCGGCGCTTTGGCCTCGAGGTCTTCGCGCAGCGCGATGTCGAGGCTCGCGTAGTCGGTCCAGCCGCCGGCCTTGCTGGTGCCGGCGCGCTCGCACATCAGGCGGATCGCCTCGGGCGTGTAGCCGCGCCGGCGCAGGCCGACGATCGTCGGCATGCGCGGGTCGTCCCAGCCGTCGACGATCTTCTCGTCGACGAGCTCGCGCAGCTTGCGCTTGCTGGTGATCACGTAGGTCACGTTCAGGCGCGCGAACTCGTGCTGGTGCGGCCGCGGTTGCGCGAGCAGGCCCAGCGTGCACAGCGTGTCGAGCAGCCAGTCGTACCAGGGCCGCTGGTCTTCGAACTCGAGCGTGCAGATGCTGTGCGTGATGCCTTCGAGCGCGTCCTCGATCGGGTGCGCATACGCGTACATCGGATAGATGCACCAGGTGTCGCCGGTGTTGTGGTGCGTCGCGTGCTTGATGCGGTACAGCGCCGGGTCGCGCAGGTTGATGTTCGGGCTCGCCATGTCGAGCTTCGCGCGCAGCACCGCGGCGCCGTCGGGCAGCGCGCCGTCGCGCATCGCGCGAAAGCGCGCGAGGTTCTCGGCCGGCGTGCGGCTGCGGAACGGGCTGTCGGTGCCGGCGTGGCCGAAGTCGCCGCGGTTCGCGCGCATCGCGTCGGCGCTCTGCTCGTCGACGTAGGCCAGGCCCGCGCCGATCAGCGCCTCGGCGGCGCGGTACATGAAGTCGAAATAGTTGCTCGCGCAGTAGAGGTGCTCGACGCCGTTCGCCTGCCAGTCGAAGCCCAGCCAGCGCACCGCGTCGAGGATCGCGTCGACGTACTCCTGCTCCTCCTTCTCGGGGTTCGTGTCGTCGAAGCGCAGGTGACAGATGCCACCGTACTCGGCCGCGAGGCCGAAGTTCAGCGTGATGCTCTTCGCGTGTCCGATGTGCAGGTAGCCGTTCGGCTCGGGCGGAAAACGCGTGCGGATCTTCGCCGGGTCGGGCTGGCCGGCCGCATGGTGCGCCGCATCGCCCGGCGTGCCGGCGAAGCGGCGCTGCGCGTAGATGCCGTCGGCCAGATCGCGCTCGACGATCTGGCGCAGGAAGTTGCTGCTGGTGCTGCGTGCGGAGGCGTTGTCGGCGGGTGCGGTCATGGGTGATCAGGCGTGCCCGGCGTTCGGGCCGGCGCTGGGAAGCTGGGTTCGATTCTGCCAGCAACGACTCCTTACCTCCGGTCACGCCGCGGGGTCAACGCGGGCCGGGCCGTCCCGCGTTGAAGGCGTACCAAGCCGCACCTGCGGCGAGCCCAAGGAGAGCCAGATGATCAAGTCCGTCGTTCTTGCGTTGGTCACCAGCACCGCCGCGCTGGGCGCAACGAGCGCCCATGCCGGTGGGGTTTCATGGTCGGTCGGCATCAACACCCCGGTCGTCGGCACGGTGATCTCGAACCAGCCGGCCTACTACGACCCGGGCTACGGGGTCTATGCGCCGGTGCCGGTGTATGCGCCGGCTCGCGTCTACGCGCCGCCGCCGGTCGCCTACTACCCGGCGCCGGTCGTCTACCAACGGCCGGTGCCGGTGCTGTATCCACGCTACTACGGGTACGGGTATGGCGGCCATCCCGGCTGGCACCACGGTCACCGCCACTGGCACGGCGGCTACCGCTGAAACGTCGCTGTGGGCGGATGACTACGGCGCGGGGGCGTCCCGCCCCACGCGCCGGCGCGGGCTGCGCCGATGGGTCGCAGGCGCCGCGGGTAAAAGAATGATTCACGAGGCCGGGCGCGGCGATGCTGCGCCGGTATCGACATTGACTTGAAGGAGTTCCGCCATGTCCACACGCCATCTTTCAACCCTCGCCGCTCTCTCGACGCTCGCGTTCCTGACCGCCTGTGTCGCGCCGCCGCGCGAGCAGCGCGTGGTCTACACCCAGCAGCCGGTCGGGCGCTACGCGGCGCCCGTTTACGCGGAATACGGCCGGGTCGAGAACATCGGCTACATCCAGGTTTCGCAGCGCCCGAGCGGTGCCGGTGCCGTGCTCGGCGCGGTGATCGGTGGCGTGATCGGCAACCAGTTCGGCGCTGGCACGGGTCGCGCCCTGGCGACCGGTGCCGGCGCGATCGGCGGTGCGGTGGCCGGCAATGCGATCGAAGGCCGCCAGCGCCGCGACGACGAGGTCTATCGCGTGCAGGTGCGCTTCGACAACGGCAGCGTGCGCGACTTCGACTTCATGCGCATCGACGATCTGCGCATCGGCGACCGCGTCAAGTTCGAGGACGGGCAGCTGCACCGCCTCTGATCCGCGGCTTCAGCCTTCGCGCCGACGCAGCTGTTCGATCTCGCGCTGCAGCATGCTGCGGCGCAGGCCTTCGCCTTGCAGGCCGATGAAGGTGACGAGGCCGTGGATCGCCAGGCCCAGGCTCCAGCCCATCAGCGGGAAGCGGGCCCAGTGCGGCTCGCCGGTCAGTGCGTTGATCGCGAAGAGGCCGAGGTTGACGAGCACGAACACCAGCGCATGCAGGTAGAAGCCGACCTTGCGGCCGACGCGGCGGCGGGCACGGGCTTCGAGGCTGGTCGTCGATTCGGGCGTTTCAGTGGTTCGCATGGTTCGCATGGTTCGCTCCGGTGGGTCAGTGAGCGAATCCTCGATCCGGCCGGCTCGCCGCGGTGCGCTGCGGCGACGAAACGACGAGGCAGGCGACGAAACCGTCGCCGCGCGGCGCGAGCCGCACCTCACATCGCCTTGAACAGGTGCGCGTAGAGCCGGCTCGCGACGAGCTTGTCGGCGTGGCCGCGCAGCGTGATGTGCACCTTGCCCGACTCGTCGCGCAGCGCGGTCGCGATCGCGTCGGCGCGCACGACGGTGCCGCGGTGGATCTGCCAGAAGCGCTCGCCGTCGAGTTGCGGCAGGAGTTCGCGCAGCGAGGTGCGGATCAGGTACTCGCGCTCGGCGGTGATGACGCGCACGTACTTGTCGGCGGCCTCGAAGTACAGCACGTCGCCGACCGGCACCATGTGGATCGCGGCGCCGACGCTGGCCTGGATCACGCCGAGCCGCTGCGGCGCCGCGCCCACCCCGCCGTTGGCGCGGGCCGCGAGGTCCGGCGCGGTGAGCAGCTGGCGCAGCTGCGCGAGCGTCGCGTCGAGCGCGGCCGCGGGCGCAGCGGACTCGGCGCGGGTCTTCAACGCCGCCTGCACGCGTGCGCAGGTCTGCGCGAGGCGATCGGGCTGCACCGGCTTCAGCACGTAGTCGACCGCGGCGCGCTCGAAGGCCTGCAGCGCGTACTGATCGTAGGCGGTCACGAACACGATCAGCGGCGGCGCGCCGCCCTCGGGCCAGTCCTCGGTCAGCGCCTGCGCGGCCTCGAGGCCGTTCATGCCGGGCATGCGGATGTCGAGGAAGACCACGTCGGGCTTCAGCGCCAGCGCATGCTCGACCGCGGCCGCGCCATGGCCGACGTTCGCGATGATTCGCAGCTCGGGCCAGAGCCGCGCCAGCTCGGCCTGCAGGTTCGCGGCGAGCAGCGGTTCGTCTTCGGCGATCAGGGCACTCGGGGTCATGACATCGCGGGCGGGGTGGCGATCGGCAATCGGAGGATCGCGAGCGTACCGCCTTCGGCGTCGCCGGCATCGGTCAGCGTCAGCGACGCGCGCGTCCCATACAGCGCGGCCAGGCGTTCGCGCACCTGCACCAGGCCGAACTTCGTGCCCGCGACGGACGCATCCGACAAGCCCGTGCCGGTGTCGCGCACGCGCAGCACGAGCTCGTCGCCTTCACGCGCCGCACCGACATCGATCCGGCCACCGGCGACGGCCGGCTCCAGCCCGTGCTTGATGCAGTTCTCGACCAGCGGCTGCAGCAGCAGCGGCGGCACCGGCAGGTCGGCCAGCACGTCGGGCAGTTCGAAGCGGGTCTGCAGCCGCTCGCCCATGCGGACCTGCATCAGCGCGAGGTAATCGGCGAGCCGCGCGAACTCGGCGCGCAGCGGGTGCTGCGCAGCGCGCGAACCGGCGAGGGTCGCGCGCAGGAACGCGATCAGCTGATCGAGCATCGCCTGCGCACGCGCCGGGTCGATGCCGATCAACACGCGCAGGTTCGCCAGCGTGTTGAACAGCATGTGCGGCTCGAGCTGCGACTCGAGCAGCTTCAGCTGGTGCTCGGCCGCCAGGCGCTGCGCGGCGAGCACCGCGGCCTCTTTCGCGGCGATCGTCTCGCGCGAGTGGAACCAGTAGGTGATCACGGTGCCCGGCACCAGCGAGCCGATCAGCAGCGCGAGCATCTGGCGCCAGCTGCCGCGGAAGTAGCCGGCGAAATGGCGGCCCAGGATCAGACTCGCGATCTCGTTGCCGACGCTGAAGCCGACCACGGAGCCGACGACGATCGCGACCAGCATCAGCGGCCAGCCGGGCCAGTGGCTTGCGGCCTCCGGCGAGCCGGCCGGGTCGTTGCGGTGCGCCCACTTCGCCAGCGGGATGCGGCCGAGGTCGATCATGAACCAGCACATCGTCGCGATGCACACCGACTGCACCAGGTTCGGCCAGAACGGCGTGCCGAAGCCGCCGGTCAGCAGCAGCGCGATCACGACGCCGAAGGCCATGCTGCGCAGCCCGCGCACCAGGAAGCGCTCGCGGCGGTGCGCGACGACGAGCGTTTCGGCGATCGGCGGCGAATGAGACATGCGCGATTGTCTCAGGCGGTCTGCAGGCCGGCCGGGCGTCGCGCGAGACTGCGCAGCGCGATCCCGCGCGCCAGGAACAGCCCGCTGAAGCCGCCGTAGGCGAGGCTGCACAGCCCCGCGAAGACCGCATCGGCGGCGCGCGCCGGATGCATCGCGAGCTGGACGCCGACGAAGTACTTCACCGCGAACAGCCCGACGATCAGCGCCAGCGGCACCCAGCTGCCCGGCACGTGCAGCGTCGCGGTCTGCGCCGACCAGGTCGCGCCGCGCGCCGAGACGATCTGGCGCCCGAACGCCAGCGCCGCGCCGACCCCGGCGGCCCAGCCGCCGAGCGCGACGGGGAAGTGACCGAACGCGCTGAACACGCCTGACAGCGACAGCGCGATCATCACCAGCGGCAGGATCGTGACCCGCAAGAGGCTCATCTTCCGATCGCGGGTCTGCCACAGGCCGAACGCGATCAGCACGCTGAGCAAAACCCAGACCCATGTGGGGGTGTGTTGGACGATCGCGATGAACATGATGGAACTCCTTGAAGCGAAATGACGGGGCGCCATGCGCCGATGCCCCGCACTGTGCCGAGCGGCCCGCCGGCCGGCCACGGCCCTGCGACGAAGCGGCCGCAGGTGGCGCGAAACGCCGGTCCGCGGCCGCGAGCTGCCTGCTGCAAAATGGCTCGACACGACCGAGCCCGACCGGGAGGCAAGCCGATGACCGCCGCAGCCGAGACCGCCAGCACCCATCCCCACGCCGCCTCCGAAGCCCGCCGCACGCCAATGCCGCTGGCGGCGGTCGCCGGGGCGCGATTCAACAGCCTGCGCGGGCAGGGCGTGATCGTCACCGGCGGCGCCGGCGGCATCGGCGCCGACATCGTGCGCGGCTTCGCGGCGCAAGGCTGCGCGGTCGGCTTCCTCGACCGCGACGAGGCGGCCGGTCTCGAACTCGCGGCGAGCCTGCCGAACGCGCATTTCCAGGCCTGCGACGTGACCCAGGTGCCGGCGCTGCAGGCGGCGATGGCGACCCTGATCGCGCGGCTCGGCGGCGTCGACGTGCTCGTCAACAACGTCGCCAACGACGAGCGCCACGCGATCGAAGCGGTCACCCCGGAGTTCTTCGACGACCGAATCGCCGTCAACCTGCGGCCGCACTTCTTCGCGACGCAGGCGGTGATCGGCCCGATGCGCGAGCGCGGCGGCGGCGCGATCGTCAATCTCGGTTCGGTCAGCTGGAAGAACAAGACGCCGGGGCTGTCGGTCTACGCGACCGCCAAGGCGGCGATGCTCGGCTTCACGCGCAGCCTCGCACGCGAGCTGGGGCGCGACGGCATCCGCGTCAACTGCGTGGTTCCCGGATGGGTCATGACGCAGCGCCAGATCGAGCGCTGGCTCGATGCCGCCGGCGAGCGCGAGATCGAGCGCAACCAGTGCCTGCCCGGCCGCATCGTCGGCACCGACATCGCGCAGATGGTGATGTTCCTGGCCGCCGACACCGCGCGGATGATCACCGCGCAGGAGTTCGTCGTCGATGCCGGCTGGTCCTGAACCGAGGCCATGCCGGAGCGCTGCATGAACAACGAAAGGAACGGATTGACGCGGCTCGCCCGCCAATGGCCGCTCGCGCTCACGGCCGCAGCGCTGTGGGCCTGCAGCAGCAGCGTGCCGCTGACGCCATGGCGGCCGGTGCCGCCGCCCGAACCGCCGGCCACGGCGGCACCGATCGCGCCCGCGCAGGCAACGGCGCCGGCGCCGGCCGCGATACCGGTGCCGGCCGCGCCGGCCTCGGCCGCGTCGGCACCGGCCGAAAGCGCCGCGGTCGCTGCGCGCTTTCCCGATCCGCCGGTCGGCTACCGCACGCCGGCGTTCGAGCCCGGCCATGCCGGTTTCACCAGCAACGCCGAGTTGCGCACGCTGCTGCACGGCCTGGTGCGCGACGGCGACGGCCGCGCCGGCTCGACGACGGTGACGCTGCAGCAGGTCGGCAGCTCGCAGACTGGCGTGCCGCTGGAGGCGCTGCACTTCAGCCGCGCGCCGGTCCCGCTGGCCTCGAGCGGCGCCACCGTGCGGCCGGCGCGCCCGACCGTGCTGCTGATCGGCCAGCAGCATGGCGACGAACCGGCCGGCTGCGAGGCGCTGATCGCGATCGCGCAGGAACTCGCCGGCGACGGCCGGCTCGCGGCGGTGCTCGAGCGCATCGACGTCGTGATCCTGGCGCGGGCGAACCCCGACGGCGCGGCCGCCGGCAAGCGCGTCACCGCCAGCGGCATCGACGCGAACCGCGATCACCTGCTGCTGCGCACACCCGAGGCCCAGGCGCAGGCGCAGCTCGTGCGCGAGTTCAACCCGGCGGTGGTCGTCGACGCGCACGAGTTCTCGGTGCTCGGCCGCTACGTCGAGAAGTTCGGCGCGGTGCAGCGCTTCGATGCGCTGATCCAGTACGCGATGACGGCGAACCTGCCCGAGTTCGTCGCGAAAGCCTCGGAGGAGTGGTTCCGCCAGCCGATGCTGCGAAGCCTGAATGCCCAGCGGCTGAGCCACGAGTGGTACTACACGACCTCGACCGACATCGCCGACAAGAAAGTCTCGATGGGCGGCGTGCAACCCGACACCGGGCGCAACGTCAACGGCCTGCGCAACGGCATCAGCTTCCTGATCGAGACCCGCGGCGTCGGGCTCGGGCCTGCGCATCTCGCACGCCGCGTCCACACCCAGGTGACCGCGATCGCCAGCGTGCTGCAAAGTGCGGCCGCGCGCGCCGACGACCTGCTGAAATTGCGCCGCTTCGTCGATGCCGAGGTCGCCGCGAAGGCCTGCCAGGGCGAAGTCATCGTCGAGGCCGCGGCGACGCCGAGCGAATACAACCTGCAGATGCTCGACCCGCAGACAGGCGCCGACAAGACGGTCAACGTCGCGTGGGATTCGGCGCTCGAGCTGACGACCGTGAAGCGCCGCGCACGCCCGTGCGGATACTGGCTCGGCGCCGACCAGGCCGATGCGGCGCTGCGCCTGCGCGCGCTCGGCGTGCAGGTGCAGCGGCTCGACGAGCCGGGCGCGCTGCGCGGTGAGACCTACACCGAGCTCGCGCGCGATCTCGCGCCGCGCCGCGACGTGCGCGGCAGCATCGCCGACGCCGGCGGCGCGCTGCGCATCCAGGTCGACCTGGTGCCCGCGCTGCTCGACGTGCGCAGCGGCAGCTACTACATCGGCCTCGACCAGCCGCTCGCGAACCTCGTGGTCGCCGCGATGGAGCCCGACACGCAGAGCGGCTTCATTGCGAACCGCATCGTCTCGGACCTGAAGTCGCAGGCGCGCGTGCTGCAGCGACCCGAGGTCAAGATGACGCCGATGCCATGAGCGCAGCCTGTAAGGACCGCGCTCGACCGCCGACTGACTCGCGATGAACCCGCCCGCCGCCCCGTCGCCTGCCCTGCGCGAGACCGCACCGACCGAAGCGCCGGCCGCGCGCGCGGCGGCGCGCCGCATCTATCGCCACCGCCTGCCGGTGCGCCTGATGCACTGGATCAACGTCGTCTGCCTGACGATCCTGCTGATGAGCGGCCTGACGATCTTCAACGCGCACCCGGCGCTCTACTGGGGCCGCGATTCGCACTTCGCCGATCCGTGGCTCTCGATCGGCGCGCTGAGGGCGCCGAACGGCGCCATCCGCGGCGTCACGACGATCGCCGGCCAGCGCTTCGCGACCGACGGCGTGCTCGGCGCGTCGAAGGTCGGCGATGCGAGCACGCCGACCGCGCGCGCGTTCCCGTCGTGGGCCACGATCCCGGGGCCGCAGTGGCTGTCGATGGGCCGGCACTGGCACTTCTTCTTCGCCTGGCTGTTCGTGGTCAACGGCATCGCCTACGTGCTGTATGCGCTGTTCAGCGGCCACCTGAAGCGCGACCTGCTGCCCACGCGCGAAGAACTGCGCCACATCGGCCGCTCGATCAAGGACCACCTGCTGCTGCGCCACCCCGAAGGCGCGGCGGCGCAGCGCTACAACGTGCTGCAGAACATCGCCTACCTGGTCGTGATCTTCGGGCTGCTGCCGCTGGTGATCGTCGCCGGGCTGGCGATGTCGCCGCGGCTCGATGCGGTGTTCACCGGCTGGGTCGACCTGCTCGGCGGGCGCCAGTCGGCGCGCAGCCTGCATTTCCTTGCGGCGACCGGGTTGCTGCTGTTCGTGCTCGTGCACCTGTTCGAGGTGCTGATCAACGGCGCGTGGAACCAGATCCGCTCGATGCTGACCGGCTGGTACACCGTGCCGAAGGAGAAGAAGCCATGACCCGCAAACCGATCTCGAGCGGTCGCCGCGTGCCGCCGAGCCGCCGCAGCGTGCTGCGCGCCGCGCTCGCATCGGTCGGTGCTGTGTCGCTGGCCGGCTGCGATCGGCTGTCGAACAACCGGGCCTTCGTCGACGTGCTGAAGAGCGCGCAGGACCTCAGCCATGGCGCGCAGCGCCTGGTCGCCGGCCGCAAGGCGCTCGCACAGGAGTTCAGCCAGGCCGATGTCGCCGCGCATTTCAAGGCCAACGGCACGCTGGTCCCGGTCGACGCCGACTACCAGGCGCTGATGCGCGGCGGCTTCAAGGACTGGAAGCTGCAGGTCGACGGCCTGGTCGAGCACCCGGCCGCTTTCACGCTCGACGAGCTGCGCGCGATGCCTTCGCGCACCCAGATCACGCGCCACGATTGCGTCGAAGGCTGGAGCGTCATCGGCAAGTGGAAGGGCGTTCAGCTGAGCCACCTGCTGGAACAGGTCAAGCCGCTGCAGAACGCGAAGTTCGTCGTGTTCCGCTGCGCCGATTCGATGGAGCGGCCGGTCGCCGGCGTCGACTCGACCTACTACGAAAGCGTCGACATGGACGACGCGTACCACGTGCAGACGGTGCTCGCGTACGAGCTCAACGACCAGCCGCTGCCGGTCAACAACGGCGCGCCGCTGCGCGCCCGCATCGAGCGCCAGCTCGGCTACAAGCACGCGAAATACCTGATGCGGATCGAGCTCGTCGAGCGCCTCGACACCCTCCGCGGCGGTGCGGGCGGATACTGGGAAGACAACGGCTACGAGTGGTACGCCGGCATCTGATCCCTTGCTTCGGGAGTGCTCGCCATGTTCAGCACGTTCAAGCTGCTTCGATCATTGACTGTGGCGCTGGCCCTGGGCCTCGCGGCATTCGCGGCCGCCGCCGGCGAGCTGCCGTTCGACAAGGCGAAGTTCGATGCCGCGCTCGCGCAGGGCAGGCCGGTGATCGTCGACTTCTGGGCCAGCTGGTGCCCGACCTGCAAGCAGCAGAAGCCGATCGTGCACGAGCTGCTGCAGCAGAAGAAGCTGCAGCCGGTGACGTTCTTCGTCGCCGACTTCGATGCCGAAGAGGCGCTGAAGAAGCGCCTCGGCGTCACGATGCAGAGCACCTTCGTCGTCTTCAAGGGCGGCAAGGAAGTCGCTCGCGCAACCGGGCAGACGCGGAGGGCAGAGATCTCGGCCTTGTTCGACAAGGCCCTCTGAGCGGGATCGTGCGCTCGGGTTCGGGGCCGTGATGGACTTCGGCCTCGCGACCTTCGCGCTCGGCTACCTGGCCGGTGCGCTGTCCACGCTCTCGCCCTGCGTGCTGCCGCTGCTGCCGATCCTGATCGCGACGGCGCTCGCGCGGCATCGCTTCGGGCCGCTCGCACTTGGCGTCGGCCTGGCGCTGTCGTTCATGCTGGTCGGCACCTTCATTGCGGCGCTCGGTGCGTCGATCGGGCTCGATGCGGCGCTGCTGCGCCGGGTCGCGGCGCTGCTGCTGGTGGCGTTCGGCGTGGTGCTGCTCGTGCCGGCGCTGCAGGCACGCCTGGCGCGCGCGACCGGCGGGCTCGGCGCCTCGGGCGGCGCGCTGGTCGCACGCGTTCCTGGCCGCGGCTGGCCCGGCCAGTTCGCGGTCGGGCTCGGGCTCGGGCTGGTCTGGAGCCCGTGCGTCGGGCCGACGCTCGGCGCGGCGACGACGCTCGCGTCGCAAGGCCGCGACCTCGGCCAGATCGCGCTGCTGATGCTGCTGTTCGGCCTGGGCGCCGCGACGCCGCTGCTCGCGATCGGCATGCTGTCGCGTGAGGCGATCGCGCGTGCACGCGATCGCTGGCGGGTGTTCGGCGAGCGCGGCCGCTGGCTGCTCGGCGCGGTGCTGGTCGCGATCGGCCTGGCGGTGCTGAGCGGCGTCGACAAGCGCTTCGAAACCTGGGCCGTCGATCACTCGCCGGACTGGCTGACCGAGTTGACGACGCGCTTCTGATGGCCGGCCTTCGCCGGGGTTCCATTGGTTGCCCCACCGCGCTTCTCGCGACCCGCGACGCATGAAGTGCCGCTGTAGCTTTGGATCTCCGATCGCGGACCATTGCGGTTGTTCGCCCACAGCTTGCGACGCTCGGTGTGTCGCGGCAGGCGGTACCCGGCGCGGGCTCATGCTGTGGCGGTCGGTGCTGCGCACCGACTGCACTGCGCTGCTCGGTCCGGGGTCGCGCCGCCGAACTCACTGCGCTCACTTCGTTCGCTGCGTTCAGACAGCCGCGGCGAGTCAGACCACGAAGCACGCGCTGCGCGCGTGCCGACCCCGGCCCTGCGCTGCTCGTCGCCACAGAAATCGCCCGCACCGGGTACCGCCTGCCGCGAAGCCCACCCTCAGCGGCGTTTCGGTCTGACGCCGCCACCGTGCCTGCAAAGGCGAGAGCGGCCGGGCCGGCGAGGGCATGAAGAAGCCAGCGCCGAGCAGCGCAGCGCAGCAGGGTCGGGCCGCTTGCGGCCCAAGTCCGCATGTTTGAGGTCCTGTACCCAGGGCCGAGTTTGCGGACTTGCCCTGCGTAGCGAGCAGCGCAGGGCACCCCCGACGCAGTCGGGGGCGCGGCTTCAGCCCTCGCCGGCCCGGCCGCTCTCGCCTTTGCCGCTCCAACGACCGACCGGGACAGGCCGCAAACGTCAGCGTCTGCGGCTGCCGCCGCCGAGGATGCTGCCGAGCACGCCGCGGATGATCTCGCGGCCGACGCTCGAGCCGATCGAGCGCACCGCCGAGCGCGCGGCCGCCTCGGCCAGACCCTCGTGCTTGCCGCCGCGCGGGCCGGTGCTGCCGAACAGCACGTCCTTCAGGCCGCCGAGCAGGCCGCCGCCGGCGTTCGCGTCGGCGCTCGGGCCGCCGGGCAGGCTCGCGGTGCCGGTCGGCGGGATCGTCGGTGCCGGGGTCGAGGGTGGCGTGGCGGCGCCGGCGCTCGCGGCCGCGCGGCCTTTCAACCGCTCGTAGGCCGATTCGCGGTCGACCGCCTTCTCGTAGACACCGGCCACCAGCGAGCTCTGGATCAGCGCGGCGCGCTGCGCCGGCGTGATCGGCCCGATCTGGCTGCCCGGCGGGATCACGAAGACGCGCTGCGTCGGGCAAGGCCGACCCTTCTCGTCGAGCAGGCTGACCAGCGCCTCGCCGACCGCGAGTTCGGTGATCGCGGTTTCGATGTCCAGCCCCGGGTTCGCGCGCATCGTGCTCGCCGCCGCCTTCACCGCCTTCTGGTCGCGCGGCGTGAACGCGCGCAGCGCGTGCTGCACGCGGTTGCCGAGCTGCGCGAGCACGGTGTCGGGGATGTCGAGCGGGTTCTGCGTCACGAAGTAGACGCCGACGCCCTTGCTGCGCACCAGCCGCACGACCAGCTCGATGCGCTCGACCAGCGCCTTCGGCGCCTCGTTGAACAGCAGGTGCGCCTCGTCGAAGAAGAACACCAGCTTCGGCTGGTCGAGATCGCCGACCTCGGGCAGCTGCTCGAACAGCTCGGAGAGCATCCACAGCAGGAAGGTCGCGTACAGCCGCGGGCTGTTCATCAGCTGGTCGGCCGCGAGGATGTTGACGACGCCCTTGCCGTCAACCGTCTGCATGAAATCGGCGATGTTCAGCATCGGCTCGCCGAAGAAATGGTCGCCGCCCTGCTGGTCGATCTGCAGGATGCCGCGCTGGATCGCGCCGATGCTGGCGGCGCTGACGTTGCCGTACTCGGTCGTGAACTGGCCGGCGTTGTCGCCGACGTACTGCAGCATCGCGCGCAGGTCTTTCAGGTCGAGCAGCAGCAGGCCGTTGTCGTCGGCGATCTTGAACACGAGCTGCAGCACGCCTTGCTGGATCTCGTTCAGCGCCAGCATGCGCGCGAGCAGCAGCGGGCCCATGTCGCTGACGGTCGCGCGCACCGGGTGGCCCTGGGCGCTTTTGTCGGTCGCGAAGACATCCCACAGGGTCGCGGGGCAGGCGACCGACGGCGAAGGCTCGATGCCGCGCTCCTTCAGCACCGCGGCGAGCTTGGCGCCGACCTGGCCGGCCTGCGAGATGCCGGTCAGGTCGCCCTTCACGTCGGCCAGGAAGACCGGCACGCCGAGGCGGCTGAAGTTCTCGGCCAGGGTTTGCAGCGTGATCGTCTTGCCGGTGCCGGTCGCGCCGGTGATCAGCCCGTGGCGGTTCGCCAGCGCCGGAAGCAGGAAGCACTCCGTCTGCTCGTGTCGGGCGATCAGGATGGGCTCGGCCATGGGTGCTCCAGATGGGGCGCGGGGCGCCAAGTAAAATTGCAGTCTATCGAACAAACACGGCCGCACCGGATTTCGCCGGGCGGCACGTCACCGACAAAAGGGAGCCTCATGGCCGGTCATTCCAAATGGGCCAATATCCAGCACCGCAAGGGCCGCCAGGACGAGAAGCGCGGCAAGGTCTGGACTCGGGTGATTCGTGAGATCACCGTCGCGGCCCGCCAGGGCGGCGGCGATCTGGCGATGAACCCGCGCCTGCGTCTCGCGGTCGAGAAGGCCAAGGCGGCGAACATGCCGGCCGACACCGTCAAGAAGAACATCGACAAGGCCACCGGCAACCTCGAAGGCGTCAGCTACGAGGAGATCCGCTACGAGGGCTACGGCATCGGCGGCGCGGCGATCATCGTCGACTGCATGACCGACAACCGCGTCCGCACGGTCGCCGAAGTGCGCCACGCGTTCAGCAAATACGGCGGCAACATGGGCACCGAAGGCTCGGTCGCGTTCCAGTTCAAGCACGTCGGGCAGTTCGTGTTCGCGCCCGGCACCAGCGAGGACAAGGTGATGGAGGTCGCGCTCGAGGCCGGCGCCGACGATGTGCTGACCGACGACGACGGCGCGATCGAGGTGCTGTGCGCTGCGCCCGAGTTCGAGGCGGTGAAGGCCGCGCTCGAAGCCGCCGGGCTCAAGCCCGAGGTCGCCGAGGTCACGATGCGTGCCGAGAACACGGTGCAGCTGTCGGGCGAGGATGGCCAGCGCATGCAGAAGCTGCTCGACGTGATCGAAGACCTCGACGACGTGCAGGACCTGTACCACAACGCCGAGATTTCGGAATGAAGGTGCTGGTCATCGGCAATGGCGGCCGCGAGCACGCGCTCGCCTGGAAGCTCGCGCAATCGCCCAAGGTCGAGACCGTCTTCGTCGCTCCCGGCAACGGCGGCACAGCGGCCGATCCGAAGCTGACGAACGTCGCGCTCACCGATTTCGCCGCGCTGGCCGATTTCGCGCAGATCGAGAAGGTCGCGCTGACCGTCGTCGGCCCCGAGGGGCCACTGGCCGGCGGCATCGTCGACGTGTTCCGCGCGCGCGGGCTGCGCGTGTTCGGGCCGACGCAGGCGGCCGCGCAGCTCGAGAGCTCGAAGGCCTTCGCGAAGGCCTTCATGCATCGCCACCAGATCCCGACCG
This sequence comes from Rhizobacter sp. P5_A1, assembly GCF_056400745.1. Taxonomy (NCBI): domain Bacteria; kingdom Pseudomonadati; phylum Pseudomonadota; class Betaproteobacteria; order Burkholderiales; family Sphaerotilaceae; genus Rhizobacter; species Rhizobacter sp. P5_A1. The sequence continues at coordinate 26,352 of NZ_JBFUKR010000033.1, read as the reverse complement.
CGGCGTTCGCGACCTTCAGCGACGCGGCCGCGGCGCATGCGTACGTCGATGCCCAGGGCGCGCCGATCGTCATCAAGGCCGACGGCCTGGCGGCCGGCAAGGGCGTCGTCGTCGCGATGAGCCTGCCGCAGGCGCACGAGGCGATCCGCTGGATGCTCAGCGCCGACGACAACAAGCTCGGCGTGCAGCACAACGATGGCCAGGCGCGCGTCGTGATCGAGCAGTTCCTCGAAGGCGAAGAGGCCAGCTTCATCGTGCTGTGCGACGGCAAGAACGTCGTCTCGCTCGCGACCAGCCAGGATCACAAGCGCCTGCGCGACGAAGACGAAGGCCCGAACACCGGCGGCATGGGCGCGTATTCGCCGGCGCCGGTCGTCACGCCGAACGTGCATGCGAAGGTGATGCACGAGATCATCCAGCCGACCATCGCCGGCCTTGCGAAGGAGGGCATCGTCTTCACCGGCTTCCTCTACGCCGGCCTGATGATCGACGCGGGCGGCCAGCCGCGCACCGTCGAGTTCAACTGCCGGCTCGGCGACCCGGAGACGCAGCCGATCCTGATGCGCCTGAAGAGCGACCTGTTCGATGTGCTGATGCACGGCGCATCGGGCACGCTCGACAAGGTCGACCTCGAATGGGACCGGCGCGTCGCGCTCGGCGTCGTGATGGCCGCGAGCGGCTACCCGCTGGAGCCGCGCAAGGGCGACCTGGTCACGAACCTGCCGGCCGACGGGGACGACGCGATGGTCTTCCACGCCGGCACCGTGCCGACCGAAGCCGGCCCGGTCACGTCCGGCGGACGCGTGCTCTGCGTGACGGCGCTGGGCGACTCGGTCAAGCTCGCGCAGCAGCGCGCCTACGACCTGCTGCGCGGCATCCACTTCGATGGCGCGCAGTACCGGCGCGACATCGGCTTCCGGGCCATCAAACGTTGAGCGCGAACACGCCAGCAGTCCGCGACTATCTGCTCGACCTGCAGGGCCGCATCGTCTCGGCCATCGAAGCCGAAGACGGCCAGCCGTTCATCACCGATGCATGGCAGCGCGAGCCCGGCGGTCGGATTTCAGCCCCCGAGACGCCTGCGGCGTCGGCCCCCCGGGGGGGCGTGCCCGCCTTGGGGCGGCCCGGCGCCGGGCTGGAGGGCGAGGGCCTGTCGCGCCTGCTCGAGGGCGGCGCGGTGATCGAGCGCGGCGGCTGCAGCTTCTCGCACGTCAAGGGCAGCGTGCTGCCGCCGTCGGCGACGCAGCACCGGCCGGAGCTCGTCGGCGCGCCGTTCGAGGCGCTCGGCGTCTCGCTGGTGTTCCACCCGCGCAACCCGCATGTGCCGACCGTGCACATGAACGTGCGCATGCTCGCGGCGCTGCCTGCCGGCCGCGAGCCGGTCACCTGGTTCGGCGGCGGCATGGACCTGACGCCGTACTACGGCGTCGAGCCCGACGCCGCGCACTTCCACCGCGTCAACCGCGACGCGCTCGCGCCGTTCGGCGCCGACAAGTACCCGCGCTTCAAGCGCTGGTGCGACGAGTACTTCTTCCTGAAGCACCGCAACGAGCCGCGCGGTGTCGGCGGCGTGTTCTTCGACGATTTCGCCGAGGGCGGCTTCGAGCAGAGTTTCGCGCTGCTGCGCGCGGTCGGCGATGCGTTCCTGCCCGCGTACCTGCCGATCCTGCAGCGCCACAAGGACGATGCCTACGGCGCGCGCGAGCGCGAGTTCCAGGCCTATCGGCGTGGCCGCTATGTCGAGTTCAACCTCGTGTCCGACCGCGGCACGCTGTTCGGGCTGCAATCCGGCGGGCGCACCGAGAGCATCCTGATGTCGATGCCGCCGAGCGCGGCGTGGCGCTACGACTGGCACCCCGAGCCCGGCACGCCGGAGGCGCGGCTGTACAGCGACTTCCTGCGTCCGCGGGAGTGGGCCGACTGGGCGCCGACTTGAGCCAGTCCGCGGGCCGAGCGCCGGGCCGCTCCCAAGCCGGCCCGCATCCCCTCGGGGGATCGTCGGACGTAATCGTCCGGCGAGGGGCGGACATCCGTGTCGGCATCTTCGGCGGCAGCTTCGATCCGGTGCACAACGCGCATGTCGCGCTCGCACGTTCGGCGCTCGCCGAGCTGCAGCTCGACGAACTGCTGTGGTTGCCGGCCGGTCAGCCGTGGCAGAAGCAGCGCGTCCTCACGCCGGCGGTGCACCGCGAGGCGATGCTGCGGCTGGCGATCGAAGGCGAGCCGCGCTTCGTGCTGTCGCGCATCGAGATCGAGCGCGGCGGCCCGAGCTACACCGTCGACACGGTGCGCGAGCTGCACGCGCAGCGGCCGGGTGTGCGCTGGTCCCTCGTGATCGGCCAGGATCAGTACGCCGGGTTCCACACCTGGCACGGCTGGCAGGAACTGCTCGGCCTGGTCACGCTGGCGGTGGCGAACCGGGCACCGAACGGGCCCGCTGCGCCGCTCGACGTCGACCCGCAGCTGCTGCGCGTGCCGCACGAGGCGGTCGCATTGCCGATGATGGACGTCTCGTCGACCGACATCCGCCTGCGCATCGCGCGGCGACAGGGCATCGACGATCTGGTCCCCGCTGCGGTGGCGCGCTATATTGCCCGGCACCATCTTTACCAAGACAACCCCCCGCCTCAGGAGCTGAATGGACATTCGTAAACTGCAACGCGTCATCGTCGATGCACTGGAAGACGTCAAGGCCCAGAACATCGTCGTGTTCAACACCGAGCACCTGTCGGCCCTGTTCGAGCGCGTGATCATCGCGTCGGGCACGAGCAACCGGCAGACCAAATCGCTGGCATCCAGCGTGCGCGACGCAGTCAAGCAGGGCGGCTTTCCGGGACCGCGCACCGAAGGCGAGGCGAACGGCGAGTGGATCATCGTCGACTGCGGCGCCGCCGTCGTCCACGTGATGCAGCCGACGATCCGCGAGTACTACCACCTCGAAGAGATCTGGGGCGGCAAGCCGGTCAACATGAAGCTCGCGGTCGCCGCACCGAAGCTGGTGAAGGCGGCCGAACCGGAGGCGCCGGCCAAGAGGGTCGCGGCGAAGAAGGCGGTGGCGAAGAAGGCACCGACGAAGGCGCCGGCCAAGGCACCGGCGAAAGCGCCGGCCAAGGCACCGGCGAAAGCGCCGGCGAAGGCACCGGCGAAGAAGGCCGCTGCAGCCAAGACGACGGCAGCGCGCAAGGCGCCGGCGAAGAAGCCTGCGCCGCCGCCAGGCAAGATCGTCACCCGCGTCGTCGGCGTGAAGAGCGCGGCCGCGAAGAGGCCGGCCGCGGCGAAGAAGGCACCGGCCCGGGCGCCGGCGAAGAAGGTCGCGGCGCGGAAGACTTCCAGCCGCGCATGAGCGCGCCGGGCCGCCCCCAGCGCGAATGGCCCCTCGCGGAGGGGTGGCGCGCAGCGCCCGGGGTGCCCCGTTGAAGCTGCTGGTCGTCGCTGTCGGCCAGCGGCAACCCGCTTGGGCGCAGACGGCCTACGCCGAATTCGAGAAGCGCTTTCCGCCCGAGATGCGGCTCGAGCTGCATGCCGTGAAGGCCGAGGCGCGCGGGCAGAAGACCGCCGAACAGCTGATGGCCGCCGAAGCGGCGCGCTTGCAGGCCGCGCTGCCACGCGGCGTGCGCCGGGTCGTGCTCGACGAGCGCGGCACGCGCGTCACGACCCTGCAGCTCGCCGAGCGCATGAAGGCCTGGTTGCGCGATGGCCGCGATGTCGCGCTGCTGATCGGCGGGCCCGACGGGCTCGACGCGTCGCTGAAGGCGAGCGCGGACGAGACGCTGCGGCTGTCCGAACTCACGTTGCCGCACGCGTTCGTCCGCGTGCTGCTCGCCGAGGCGCTGTACCGCGCATGGACCGTGACGGTCAATCATCCCTATCACCGTGAGTGATTCCGCCCCCAAGACGACTTCGTCGTCGCCCCCCCGAGGGGGAGCGTCCGCCTTGGGGCGGCCCGGCGTCGGACCTCCGTTCGTCTACCTCGCCTCGCAAAGCCCGCGCCGTCGCCAGCTGCTCGACCAGATCGGCGTGCGCTACGAGCTGCTGCTGCCGCGCGACGACGAAGACGCCGAGGCGCTCGAGGCCGAGCGCGCCGGCGAACTGCCGGCCGACTATGCGCTGCGCGTGACGCGCGCGAAGCTGCAGGCGGCGCGCGCGCGGCTGAAGCAGGGCGGCCTGCCGGACGCGCCGATCCTGTGCGCCGACACCACCGTCGCGCTCGGCCGGCGCGTGCTCGGCAAGCCGCGCGACGCGGCCGACGCGATCGCGACGCTGAACCTGCTGTCAGGGCGCACGCACCGCGTGATCAGCGCGATCGTGGTCGGCACGGGCCGCCGCAGCCACAGCGCCGTCAGCAGCTCGCGCGTGCGTTTCGCGGCGATGCCGGCGCACACGATCGAGGCCTATGTCGCGAGCGGCGAGCCGTTCGGCAAGGCCGGTGCGTATGCGATCCAGAGCCATGTCTCGGCCTGGATCGAGCACATCGAGGGCAGCTACTCGGGGATCATGGGTCTGCCGCTGTTCGAGACGGCGCAGCTGCTGCGGCGCGTCGGGATCGACACCCTGTGATGACTGCGTCGTTCTACGATCGGCTCGCTCCGCACTACCACCTGCTCTACGGTGATTGGGAGAGCTCGGTCGCGAGGCAGGGCGCAGCGCTGGCCGGGCTTCTGCGCGAGGCCGGCGTGCCGGCCGGCGAGCCCGTGCTCGACGCGGCCTGCGGCATCGGCACCCAGACCCTCGGCTTGCTTGCGCACGGCTACCGGGTCACGGCCTCCGACATATCGCCGGGCGCCGTCGAGCGGCTCCGGGCCGAGCTCACGCGCCGGTCGCTTCAGGCAAGCACGTACGTCGACGACCTGCGCGCGCTGAGCCACACGCCGCCCGAGACCATGGCCGCCGTCATCGCGTGCGACAACAGCATTCCGCACCTGCTGTCGGATCGGGAGATTCTCGAGGCCTTCCGGAGCTGCTACCGATGCCTTCGGCCCGGCGGCATCGCGGTGTTCTCGGTGCGGGACTACGCCGCGATCGAACGCATCGACCCGGACGTGCGGCCCTACGGCATGCGTCGCGACGGCGGCAACCGCTTCCTTGCGGTGCAGGTCTGGGAATGGGACGGCGATCACTACGACCTGCGCGTCTACCTCACGTCGGAGTCGCCCGAGGGCGTGTGTGAAACGCAGGTGCTGCGCAGCCGCTACTACGCGGTGACGATCGATCGATTGCTCACGCTGCTCGAAGAGGCTGGCTTCGTCGACGCGCAGCGTCGCGACGACGTGCTGTTCCAGCCCGTGCTGTTGGCGCGTCGGCCAGGCTCCTAGGATCGCGGATCAGGCCCACACCGGCGCGAGGCCGCGCCGCACCCGCGCGCTGACGGCGTCGACGATCAACACCAGCGCGAACATCGCGATCAGCACCGTGGCCGACTGCGCTTGCTGGAACAGCGCGAGGTGGAAGTACAGCATCTGCCCGAGCCCGCCGGCGCCGACGAAGCCGAGCACCGCGGCCATGCGGATGTTCATCTCCCAGCGGTACAGGCCGTAGGCCACCCACTGCGGCAGCGCCAGCGGCAGCATGCCGTAGCCGAACGCCGCGATGGCGCCGCTGCCCGCGTCGCGCAGCGCACGCTCGGGGCCGCGCGGCGCGTTCTCGAGCGTCTCGCCGAACAGGCGGCCGAACACGCCGCTCGTATGCAGCGCCAGCGCCAGCGCGCCGGCGAACGGGCCGAGGCCGGCAGCCAGCACCATCAACGCGGCCCAGACCAGCTCGGGCACGCTGCGCAGCACGTTGAGCAGCAGCCGCGCGACTTGCTGCGCCGCGGCGCCGAAGCGGCCTGCCGCCGGCAACGCCAGCGCCGCGCCGGCGAGGCCGGCGAGCAGCGTGCCGAGGGCCGAGACCGCGAGGGTCTGCAGCGCGGCCCATCCGGTCTTCGCGAGAAACGGCGCCGACACGTCGGGCGGGAAGAACTCGCCGATGAACTTGGCCATCGCCCGCGCCGACGCGGCCGAGAAAAGCCCCGAGAGATCGAGCTTCAGGTAGACGAAGCTGCCGATCACCGCCGCGAGCAGCGCCGCGCTGACGAGCACGCAGGTCAGGCACGGCCCGGCCGCGTGCGCGCGCTCGGCGGTCGACAGCGTGTCGTCGCGCGCACCGCTCATGCGAGCAACCTGCGCAGCGCCGCGCTCAGCGCGTCGGCCGCGAGCACCAGCAGCAGGAACACCAGCAGGATCGTGCTGGCCTCGCCGCCGTTGAGCATCTTCATCGACTGGTCCATCAGCTGGCCCAGGCCGCCGGCGCCGACGAAGCCCATCACGACCGACGCGCGCACCGCGCACTCCCAGCGGTACACGGTGTACGACGCCAGCTCCTGCGACGCCTGCGGGATCAGCCCGTAGAACAGCGCCGCGATGCGGCCGCTGCCGGCCTCGAGCAGCGCGCGCGCCGGCCGCGTGTCGCTCGACTCGAGGATCTCGGCGTAGACCTTGCCGAGCATGCCGCCGTAGGTGATCGCGATCGCCAGCACGCCGGCCGTCGGGCCGAGGCCGAGCGCACGCACCAGCAGCAGCGCCCAGACGACCTCGGGAATCGCGCGCAGCCCCGTCAGCGCCGCGCGCGCGATGCCGCGCATGGCGTGGCCGCGCCAGCGCGCGTTGCCGGGGCCGATGCGCGAGATCGACAGCGATCGCGTCACCGTGAACCCGAGCGGCACCGCGAGCAGCGCGGCCAGGGCGACGCCGGCGGTGGCCATCGCCAGCGTCTCGAGCGTCGCGCGCGGCAGCAGCCCGAGGAACTCGCCCGACAGCGCCGGCGGCAGGAAGCCCGCCAGAAACCCTCCCATCACCTTCAGGTTGTTCGCGTCGAACAAGGCCCAGGGTCTGAATTCGGCGAGTTGCAGCATCGGCCACAACAGCACGACGGCGATCAGCAGCGCGCCGGCACGGCGCCGCGCGAGCGGGTCGCGGGGCGCATCGACACCGGGCCGCAACGCGGTCATCGGCAGCCTGGCCTGACCAGCGGCAGCACCTTGCCGACCGCGCTCGGCGCGAGACCGCCGCCCTGCATCGGCAGCGCAGTGCCTTCGGTCGCGTACAGCGCATGCAGCATCGCCGCGCTGACCTGCGCGGCCGGCCGATCGAACACCAGCTCGCCGGCACGCAGGCCGATGACGCGCGGAAACCATTTCAGCGCGAGGTCGACCGCGTGCAGCGAAGCGAGCAAGGTCGCGCCGGTCTGATCGGCCTGCGCGACGAGCTGGCCGACCGCGATCTCCGACAGCGACGGGTCGAGCGCCGAGACCGGCTCGTCGGCGATCAGCAGCGGCGGCGCCTGGTACAGCACGCGCGCGATGCCGACGCGCTGCAGCTCGCCGCCGGAGAGGCGATCGCAGCGATCGAACAGCCGATCGGCCAGGTCGAGCCGCGCCAGCGCGGCGCGCGCGCCGGCGATGTCCGACGGGTAGGCGAGCGAGAGCAGCGCGCGCCGCGTCGACCACATGCCGAGGCGCCCGGCGAGCACCGCGGTGACGACACGCAACCGCGGCGGGATCGGCGGCGCCTGGTGGATCACGCCGACGCGCGCGCGCAGCCGCTGCAGCGCACCGGCGCCGAGCCGCCACGGGTTGCTCGCGAGCACGTCGACACGGCCCTCGGTCGGCCGCAGCGCGGTCGCGGCGATGCGCAGCAGGCTGGTCTTGCCGGCGCCCGACGGGCCGATGATCGCGACCCGCTCGCCCGCGCCGACCGCGAGGCTCAGGTCGCGCAGCGCGCGGTGGCCATTCGCGTGGACGAGCCCGAGGCGATCGAACGCAAGGCTCACGCTGCCGGCCCCTCGCGCATCACTTGATCAGGCCAGCCGACTTGGCCGCAGCCTCGATGCCGTCGTAGTTCGAGCTCGTCGTCGCGATGAAGCGGCTTGCGCGTTGCAGGTCCATGATCTCCTTCATCGCGGGCTGCCCCGGGTCGAGTTTCAGGAACGCGTCGGTCAGCTTCTTCGTCAGCGTGGCGTCCAGCCCGGGCCGCACGGTCCAGTTGTAGTCGTAGTACGGCGGCGTCGTCGCGAGCACGCGCACCTTCGCGGCGTTCGGGTTCTTCGCTTCGACCAGCTTGTCCCACACCGAGGCGTTCAGCACGCCGCCTTCGGCGCGGCCCGACGCGACGAACGCGACCGTCGCATCGTGCGCGCCCGAGAACGCCACGGCCTTGAAGTCGGTGTCGGGCTGGATGCCGGCCTTGCCGAGGTAGAAGCGCGGCATCAGGTGACCGGAGGTCGACGAGGGCGAACCGAACGCGAAGGTCTTGCCCTTCAGATCGGCCAGCGTCTTCGCCGGGCTGTCGATCGGCACGATGAACTTGCTGGTGAACTTCTCGTCCTCGGCCCGCTGGACGATCGGCGTCGCGCCGCCGTTGGTCCGGATCTTCGCCTGCACGAACGTGAAGCCGCCGAGCCAGGCCAGGTCGATCTTCTGGTTCGCCAGGCCTTCGACGACCGCGGCGTAGTCGGTCACCGGCGTGAACTGCACCTCCAGCCCGGTCTCGCGCTGCAGGTAGTCGCCGAGCGGCTTGAACTTGCGCTGCAGCTCGGTCGGCGCCTCGTCGGGGATCGCCGAGACGCGCAGCACGGTGGTGGCTTGCGCGAATGCGGCGCCGGCACCGAGCGCGATCAGGATCGCGACGAGCGCGCGGGAGACGAGTTTTTTCATGGGGCAGCCTGGGGTGGACGAGGGTGGATGCGGCGTCACGGCGCCGCGGTGCGGAAGCCCGCGAATATATCGGTGCGCTGCGGCTGGAAGAAGTTTCGGTAGCGTGGGTCGCGCAGCCGCGGGTGTGTCGCGAATGCAGCGCCGCGCAGTTCGCGATGGTCGCCAAACCACGGCGCGGAGTACTCGGCGTAAGGGCCCGGCGCGAAGCCGGGGTAGGGCGCGAAGGCGTCGGCGGTCCACTCCCAGACGCTGCCGCCCCACGTGAACGACGGCACGCTGGCCGCGGCATGCTCCCATTCGGCCGCGTCGGCCAAGCGCCGGCCGGCCCAGCGGCAGTAGGCCTCGGCCTCGAAGGCGTTGACGTGCAGCGCCGGCGCGGTCGGGTCCAGCGGCAACCAGCGGTCGAACCAGCGCTGCTGCCAGCCGCCGCTGCGCGCGTCGCGGCGCCAGCGCTGCGGGTGCGCGAGCCCGGATTGCGCGCGCCACGCGCCGGCCGCGCCGGGCCAGTGCGCGGGCTCGTCGTAGCCGCCGGCCTCGACGAAGCGTGCGAAGGCGCCGGCGCTGACCGGCGCGCTGTCGATCTCGAAGTCCTGCAGCTGGACCGTGCGACCGGGGCGTTCGTTGTCGAACGCGAAGCCGGCGGCGTCCGCGTCGATGCCGACCCGGACCGCGCCGCCGCGCACGACGAGCGGCGCGCTTGTCGGCAGCACCGGCATCGAGATGCCCACCGGCGCCGGATAGCCGAGCGCGGCACGCAGCCAGCAGAACGCCTCGCCATGCATGTCTTCATGGAACAGCGCGAGGCGCGCGAAGTAGAGCGCCGCGTCGTCGCCGTCGCGATCACGCGGCAGGGACTCGATGCAGGCGCCGAGTTGCCCGGCGAGCATCGTTTCGAGCGCGGCGCGCTCCGGCATCGGTGTGGACCAGCGCGCGGCGTGGGCGAGGCGCGCGGAGTCGAAATGCGCGTCGGGGCCGACGAAGCGCGGCGCATGGCGCGCCGCCGCGTGACCGTGCGCATCGCGCTGATGCGGGCCGCGCAGGATCCAGAACTCGGCGAACCAGGCCAGGTGCGCGAGCTCCCACGCGACCGGGTTGACGCCGGCCTGCTGCGGCGGCCGCCACTGTGCCGGGCTCAGGTCGCCGACCCCTGCCCAGGTGCGTGCGCGGCTCTCGCGCAGCGCCGCGACAAGCTCCGCGCCGGCCAGGTGGCGTGCGGCTCCGGTCATGCCGCTCGTCCCGCGCATGGCAACATCCGGGCATGACCCGCAAGCCCTGCGTCTGCCTCGTCTCGCCGGCCCTGGCGGACGCCAACAACGGCAACTGGCACACCGCGCTGCGCTGGAGCCGCTTTCTCGCGGACGCCGCGCAGGTGCAGATCGTGCAGGCCTGGGACGGGGCGCCGGTCGACGCGCTGATCGCGCTGCACGCACGCCGCTCGGCCGATTCGATCGCGCGCTTTCGCGACGCGCACCCGCACGCGCCGATCACCCTGGTGATGACCGGCACCGACCTGTACCGCGACCTGCGAATCGACACGAACGCTCAGCATTCCGTGGAGTGTGCCAGCCACGTCGTCGTGTTGCAGGACGAGGCGCTGAAGGCGCTGCCCGTCGAGGCGCGCGCGAAGGCGCGCTGCATCGTGCAATCGGCGTCGCGCGTGCTGCGCGACGACGCCGCGGTCGGGCACGTCGGCCTCGTCGCGGTCGGCCACCTGCGCGACGAGAAAGATCCGCTGACCTTGATGGCCGCGGCGTGCCGGCTGCCGCCGGATGGGCCGATCCGCATCCACCACATCGGCCGGCCGCTCGATGCCGCGCTCGGCGCGGCGGCGCAGCGCACGATGCGTGCGTGCGCGCATTACCGCTGGCTCGGCGGCCTCGACGTGCGCGCGACGCGGCGCTGGATCGCGCGCTCGCGGGCGCTCGTCCACATGAGCCGGATGGAAGGCGGCGCGAACGTCGTGATCGAGGCCGTGCGTTCGCAGGTACCGGTGCTGGCGAGTCGGATCGACGGCAATGTCGGGCTGCTCGGCGCCGACTACGACGGCTACTTTCCGGTCGGCGACGCCGACGCACTCGCGGCGCTGATGCTGCGCTTCGCCGGCGATGCGCCGTTCGCGCGCCACCTCGCCGCGCAATGCCGCGCGCGCGAGCCGCGCTTCACGCCGGCCGAAGAGGCGCGCGGCGTGCATGCGCTGCTGGCCGACATGCTCGCCGGGCAAACGTCGCCGCCGGCTGACACAATGAGCGCTTCGACGCCTCGCCGGAGCAACGCAACATGAGTTCATCGAAGATCGCCGACATGGCCGCGCTTGCGCCGCTGCGCCTGACCAGCTTCTCGCACGGCGGCGGCTGCGGCTGCAAGATCGCACCCGGCGTGCTCGCCGAGATCCTGAAGAGCAGCGGCGGCGGCCTGATCCCGAAAGAGCTGATGGTCGGCATCGAGACCGCCGACGACGCGGCCGTCTACCGGCTCAACGACGCGCAGGCGCTGATCGCGACAACCGACTTCTTCATGCCGATCGTCGACGACCCGTTCGACTTCGGCCGCATCGCCGCGACCAACGCGATCAGCGATGTCTACGCGATGGGCGGCACGCCGATCATGGCGCTGGCGCTGGTCGCGATGCCGGTGAACCAGCTGCCGCTCGAGGCCATCGGCCAGATCGTCAAGGGCGGCGAGGCGATTTGCCGCGAGGCCGGCATCCCGATCGCCGGCGGCCACACGATCGATTCGGTCGAGCCGATCTACGGCCTGGTCGTGATGGGCCTGGTGCACCCCGACCGCGTGCGCCGCAACGCCGACGCGAAGCCGGGCGACGTGCTGATCCTGGGCAAGCCGATCGGCGTCGGCGTGCTGTCGGCGGCGCTGAAGAAGGGCAAGCTCGACGACGCCGGCTACGCGCAGCTCGTCAAGACCACGACGATGCTGAACAAGCCGGGCATCGCGTTCGCCGCGATGGACGGCGTGCATGCGCTGACCGACATCACCGGCTTCGGCCTCGCCGGCCACACGCTCGAACTGGCGCGCGGCGCCGGCGTCGGCGCGGTGATCGAGTGGTCGAAGGTGCCCTTGCTGCCGGGCGTCGCGGCGATGGCCGCGGATGGCTTCGTCACCGGCGCCTCGGGCCGCAACTGGGACGGCTATGGCACGCAGGTCCTGCTGGCCGACGCGCTGCCGCCGACCGCGCGCGACCTGCTCGCCGACCCGCAGACCTCGGGCGGCCTGCTCGTCAGCTGCGCGCCCGAGGCCGCGGCCGAAGTGCTGAGCATCTTCAAAGCGGGCGGCTTCGATCAGGCGGCGGTGATCGGCCGCATCGAAGCCGGCGCACCGGCCCTGCGCGTCGCGCCCTGAGCGCGCGATGCAGGACATCCTGATCAACTGGACGCCGCAGGAAACACGCGTCGCCATCGTCGAGAACGGTGCCGTGCAGGAACTGCACATCGAGCGCGCGCTCGAGCGCGGCCTGGTCGGCAACATCTACGCGGGCAAGGTCGTGCGCGTGCTGCCGGGCATGCAGTCGGCCTTCATCGACATCGGCCTCGAGCGCGCCGCGTTCCTGCATGTGGCCGACGTGCAGGTCAACGGCGTGACCCCGCGCGGCGCGTTCGCGGCCGCGCGCGGCGAGCCGAGCAATGCGCCGCAGACGCCGATCGAGCGCCTGGTGTTCGAGGGCCAGACCTTGACCGTGCAGGTCATCAAGGACCCGATCGGCACGAAGGGCGCGCGGCTGTCGACCCAGATCAGCATCGCCGGGCGCCTGCTCGTGTTCCTGCCGCAGGACGACCACATCGGCATCTCGCAGAAGATCGGCTCGCACGAGCTGCGCGAGCAGTTGCGCGCGCGCATGAACCTGCTCGCGCAGGTGCCCGAGGGCGCGGGGCCGCCGGGCGGCTTCATCCTGCGCACGAACGCCGAGGAGGCGAGCGACGAAGAACTCTCGGACGACATCCGCTACCTGCGCAAGACCTGGGCCGCGGTGCGCGACAGGAGCTTCAAGTCGCCGCCCGGCACCTTGCTGCACCAGGACCTGAGCCTGGTCGAACGCGTGCTGCGCGACCTGGCGCACGACGCGACGCAGGCGGTGCGCATCGACTCGCGCATTCAGTTCGAGGCGCTGCAGACGTTCGGCCTCGAGTTCACGCCGACATCGGTCGCGAAGCTCGAACACTATGCCGGCGAGCGGCCGATCTTCGACCTGTTCAACATCGACGAAGAGATTGCGCGCGCGCTGATGCGCCGCGTCGAACTGAAATCGGGCGGCTACCTGATCATCGACCAGACCGAGGCGCTGACGACGGTCGACGTCAACACCGGCGGCTTCGTCGGCGCGCGCAACTTCGACGACACGATCTTCAAGACGAATCTCGAGGCGAGCCAGGCGATCGCGCGCCAGCTGCGGCTGCGCAACCTCGGCGGCATCATCATCATCGACTTCATCGACATGACGCGCGAGGAGCACCAGAACGCAGTGCTCGCCGAGTTGCGCAAGCAGCTCGCCCGCGACCGCACCAAGATCACCGTCAGCGGCTTCACGCAGCTCGGCCTGGTCGAGATGACGCGCAAGCGCACGCGCGAATCGCTCGCGCACATGCTGTGCGAGGTCTGCCCGGTCTGCGAGGGGCGCGGCCAGGTCAAGACGCCGCGCAGCGTCTGCTACGACATCCTGCGCGAGATCCTGCGCGAGGCGCGCCAGTTCAACCCGAAGGAGTTCCGCATCATCGCGTCGGCCGCGGTCGTCGAGATGCTGCTCGACGAGGAGAGCCAGCACCTCGCGGGGCTGTCCGACTTCATCGGCAAGCCGATCTCGCTGCGCGCCGAACCGCTCGGGTCGCCGGAGCGGTACGACATCGTGCTGCTTTGATTCAGCGCCGCGCGGCGAACCGGCGCTTCAGCGCGAACCACGGCGCGAGCAGCGCCGGGCACTCGGCGTAGACGAACAGCCGCAGGCGCAATTTCATCGGCACGCGCCGCGCGGCGACAACGGCACGCCAGCGCGCGGCAAGGCGACGCGCCGCGAACACGTCGCGCACGAAGGCCTCGCGCTCGAACTGGCGCGAGAGTGCGTCCTCCACCAACTCGAGCTGCCCGGCGCGCTTCGCGTCGGCGAGCAGCTGCGGCAGCTCGACGAGCGCGTGGCGGTTGTTCTTCAGCAGGCGCTCGATCACGTCGCGCGCATGCAGGTTGCGACGCTTGCGCGAGATGCCGCCGCGGCGGTATTGCACCAGCGGCTCGTCGAGCGTGATCGCGCCGCCGCTGACGATTGCGCGGAACACCATCAGCCAGTCTTCGGCGACAGTACCCGTCGGGAACGGGCCGAAGCGGTCGAAGACGCGGCGCGTCCAGGCCTGCGCCGCGCCGATCACGTGCGGCGGTCGCGCGATCCAGTCGGCGGCGTCGCGGTAGGTCGAGAGATCGGTCGGCACGATCGTGCCGTGCGTCTGGCCGGCGTCGTCGAGATCGAGCACCGGGCTCGAGACCAGGTCCGGACGACGCTGCGCGGCGAGCCAGGCATCGACGACGCGCTCGCAGCGCTGCGGCAGCGAGACATCGTCCGCGGCCGCGACGAACAGCAGCTCGCCGTGCGACAGGCCGACCATCCGGTTCAGGTGCGCACCGATGCCGAGGTTCACCGGATTGCGGTTCAGGATCAGGCGGTGCGGGCCAACGTAGCCGGCCACCGCGCGTTCGATCGCGGCCCAGGTCGAGTCGCTCGAGGCGTCGTCGGAAATCACGATCTCGAGCGGCGAATGGGTCTGCGCCAGCGCGCCGCGAATCGCGGCTTCGATCGTCGTTTGCTGCTGGTAGGCGAGCAGCAGCATCGTGGCCAGCGGCCGTGCTTCGGGCTCCGTGCCGGGCAGGGGAGAGTGCGTCACGGTGAGGCCGGGCGTGGGTCGGGAGGCGGCGGGGCGGAGGGGGCTGGAAGACGCCCGATCAGCACTCGGGCTGCAACGCTGAAATCAGCCTGCTGCAGCGCGCGCCGATGCCCCTGGTCGGCGATGTGCTCGCGCAACGGCGCGTCATCGAGATAGCGCTCGCATTGCTTGCGGAGTTCTTCGGGCGCCGTGAACACGTCCATCTCGCGCCCCGGCTCGAAGAGCGCCCTGACTTCGGCGGCATCGTCGGTCAACATGAAGGCCCCGCTGGCCGGAATCTCGACGACGCGCTGGGTCGTGCCCGACAGATGCGCGTCCCAGCTCGAAATGTTCAGCACGATCGCGCTGTCGTTGTAGAGCGCATTGAGCTGTGCTCCCCAGATGAAATCGCCGCGATGGAAGGCCGCGAATGCATCGACCTTGTCCCACTTCGGGCCCCACAGCTCGAGCGGCAGGGCGCGCAAGGGCTCGAGAAAGCGCAGGCGCCGTGGCGTCGGCGTGCCGACGAAGACGATGCGACGCTGCGTGACCCGCGGCCAACGGATGCGCCGGAAGGTCTGGGTGTCCAGGCCATGCGAAGGCAGCCAGCCGATGCGTTGCCGAAACGACGCTTCGATGTCGGTGTGGATGCAGTAGTAGCGGTCATAGAGCCGCGACTCGGCCTCGGCCAGCCCCGGCTCGAGCGGACCCTCCACATACCAGCCGACGAGGCTCTTCACGCCCAGGCGCCGACAAGCCTGCAGCGTGCCCGCGCGGTGCGCAAAGCCGCGGATCACGATCAGCGTGTCGGGCCGAAAGTCGCGCACCGCCTTCAGCAACGCGCGTTCGCGTCGCCCCTCGGGTGTCCACGGCAAGGCGGCCCGGATGCGCTGTTTGTCGATGCCCAGCAAGCGTCCGGGCAGCGTGAACACGCGCTCGAGCAGCTTCGCTGCCGGGTGGCTCGCCGGTTCGAAGCCGAACGAATTGAAGCGCTCGACCTGCAGGCCATCGCGCTCCAGCGTTGCCGCGACGTGTTCGAAGAATCCGAAGCGGTAGCGTTGATCGTCGAAGGCGCCGGAAATCAGAACGCGCTCGGTCATGGGGTGGCGATCACGTCTTGGCGCCTCGGCCGGGTGCGCGCCGCAGCGACTCGGCGATCGCCAGCAGCGCATCCACATGCACCGAGACGCGCGGGTCGTAGCCCAGGTTCTGCCGCGGCGTCGCCAGCCGGTGCGTGCCCGCGCGCCAGCGCCCGACCGCTTGTGCGACGGCTGCGTCGAGCGACGCGGGCGGCCCGAGCGCGAAGGGCAGCTGCGCCGGCGCACGGATCACCTCCGCGCACCCCGCACCCTGGGCCAGCAGCACCGGCGTGCCGCACAGCACCGACTCGACACCGACCAGCCCGAAGGGTTCGTACAGCGAGGCCATCACGGTGAAATCGACGGCGCGGTAGACGTTCTCGATGTCGCTGCGGTAGCCGAGGTGGCGCACGTTGCGCGCGCTGCCCTGCATCGCGCGGCCGGCGATCACGAGCGTCGCCGGCAGCTCGGTGCGCGCGAAGAAATCGACCAGCAGATCGAGGCCCTTGCGCTTGTGGCCGGTCGAGGCGAGCAGGAACACCGCGCGGTCGTTCGGCAGATCGAGCTGCGCGCGCAGTGCGTCGCGCGCCGCGGTGTCGACGGCCGAGAAGCGCTCGCCGTCGACCGGCGGATACAGCAGCGCGATCTTGCGCGGATCGATGCCGTAGTGGCGAACACACTCGTCGCGCATCCGCGCCGAATGCGCGACGATGGTCTGCGAGGCTTCGAGGTGGGCGCGCTCCAGGCCGATCTTCCAGCGGTCGTTCAGGCCCGCGCGCTGGCCCATCGCTTCGAGAAAGCCGGGGTGCGTGCCGCCGCAGATGCCGATGTCGGACCAGCGCGTCTGGTTGCACCCGATCAACGGGAACAGGCCGAGCCGGCGCTTCGCGCGGCCGATGCGCCAATCGAAGAACAGGTCGCGCCACTTGCCGGGCGCCACCTTCACGCTCGTGTGCACCGGCGTGACCCACTGGTACTCGGGCAGGGTCTCGTCGAAGGCCTTCGCGATCAGCGTCGGCTTGATGCCGCGCTCGTGGAGGCCGCGCACCAGCGTCATCGCATAGCGCTCGATGCCGCCGCTGTTGCGCAGCCCGTGGTTGCTGATCGCGAGCTGCTCGAAGGGCTCGTTCGCACGCACCGGCTCAGGCCCGGTCGTCGGCGTTGAACGGCACCGCCGGCTTGAAGCTCAGCGCGAGGCGCGCGCGCCAGCGTGCCTTCGCGAGCAGCGCGCGGTCCGCGTCGTCCAGCGTGCGGCCGGCCATCGCGACCTCGAGCTCGACCGGCTCGCCGCGATGCAGGCAGATGCGGTCGAAGTCGCGCTGGCTGATGCCCCACTTGTGAAGGAACTGCAGGCGCCCGTCGTTCTTCACGATGCGCTGCGTCGAGACGCAGGCGAAGTGGTAGACGAAGCTGTCGCCGAGGCCGACGAAGGTGCGGCAGCCGGCGTGCCAGAGCTTCATCGACAGGTCGTTGTCGCTGCTCATGCCGGGCGAGAACTCGGTGCTGTAGCCGCCGACTTCGGTCCACATCCAGGTCGGCAGCAGGGTCGGCGGCCAGGTCGAACCGAGCCAGTGGGTGCGGCGCAGCGCCGGCAGCGCGGCAATCAGTTCGGCCTCGCGAAAGCCTGCGACATCGCGCCCGAAATCGGCCGCGACGGTGCAGCGGTTGTTCGCGCCGCCCGGCTCGATCATCGTCGCCGACAGCATGAAGCGCTGGCCTTCGAGGCGCTGCGCGACCTCGAGCAGGCGCGTGTCCCAGCCCGGCAGCACCGCCATGTCGTCGTTCAGGTACAGCAGGCAGGGCCGGGTCGCGAGCGCCGCGACCCGGTTCACCGCGAAGCAGATGCCGATGTTGGCGGGGCTCGCGGTGTGCTTCAGCCCTTGTTCGCGCACCCACGCGAGCGTGCCGTCGGAGCCGTCGTTGACGTGCACGAGGATCTCGTGGGCATGCGCCGAATGGCGCCGGATCGTCTCGACCGCGAGCTGCAGGAACGGCAGGTTGTTCCAGGTTGGGATGATGATCGAGAACATCAGGCCGCGCTTGAAGCTTTGGGCGCGCGCGGCACGCGCCCCATCAGGTAGAACTCGTCGTTCGGCCGCATCGAGGTCAGGTTCGCCATCCGGTTCGACAGGCCGAACAGTGCGGTGATGCCGGCGATGTCCCAGGCGTCTTCATCGCTCCAGCCGTGTTCGCGCAGCGCGGCGAAATCGGGCTCGCCGACCGTGTCGGATGCGTTGCAGACCTTCATCGCGAACCCGAGCATCGCCTTCTGGCGCGGCGTGATGTCGGCCTTGAGGTAGTTGGTCGCGAGCTGGTCGGCGATCATCGGTGCCTTCTCGTAGATGCGCAGGATCGCGCCATGCGCGACGACGCAGTACAGGCAGCCGTTCGCCGCGCTGGTCGCGACGATGATCATCTCCTTCTCGCCTTTTGTGAGCCCGTTGAGGCCCGAGTCGCGCAGCAGCAATGCGTCGTGGTACGCGAAGAACGCGCGGAACTCGTCGGGCCGGTGCGCGAAGGTCAGGAACACGTTCGGCACGAAGCCGGCCTTCTCCTGGACCTCGAGGATCTTCGCGCGGATGTCTTCGGGCATCTGGTCGAGCGCCGGAACGGGGTAGCGGCTGATCGGCAGCGGCGTCGTCATGGTTCAGCTCCTGAATTGCAAGGCATGCAGGCGGGCGTACAGGCCGCCGTGCGCGAGCAGCTCCCGGTGGCTGCCCTGCTCGACGACGCTGCCGGCCTCGAGCGCAATGATGCGATCGGCGCGCTCGATCGTCGAGAGGCGGTGCGCGATCACGAGGCTGGTGCGGCCCTGCATCAGCGTCTGCAGCGCCTGCTGCACGAGGCGCTCGGATTCGGAATCGAGCGCCGACGTCGCCTCGTCGAGGATCAGGATCGGCGCATCCTTGTAGATCGCCCGTGCGATCGCCAGGCGCTGGCGCTGGCCGCCGGAGAGCTGCGCCCCGTTGTGGCCGATCAGGGTGGCGCTGCCTTGCGGCAGGCTGTCGGCGAAGTCGGCCAGGTTCGCCGCGACCAGCGCAGCGCGCGCGCGCGCCGGGTCGACCGGCGCGCCGAAGCAGACGTTGGCTTCGACGCTGTCGTTGAACAGCACGACCTCCTGGCCGACGAGCGCGAACTGCGCGCGCAGCGCGTGCAGGTCCCAGTCCTTCAGCTCGACGCCGTCGAGCGAGACGCTGCCGCCGCCCGGGTCGAGAAACCGCGGCAGCAGGTTCGCCAGCGTGCTCTTGCCGGCGCCCGAAGGGCCGACCAGCGCAACGGTCTCGCCAGCGCTGATCGAGAGCGTCACGTCGTTCAGCGCCGGAACGTTCGCCGCCTCGCCGAAGCGCAGCGTGACATGGCGCAGCGCGAGATCGCCACGCGCGCGCGCCGGGGCGTACGTGCCGCCGCTCTCACGCGGCGCGTGCTCGATCAGGTCGAGACCGCGTTCGACCGACGCGGCGCCGCGTGCGATCGGCGCCGAGACGTCGGTCAGACGCCGGATCGGTGTCGCGACCCCGATCGCCGCGGTGATGAAGGCGATGAACGCACCGGTCGTCGTGCTGCCGGTGCTGCTCTGCCACAGCGCGACCGCGATCACCGCAGCGAGCGCGACCGCGGTGAGCATCTGCGTCACCGGCGTGACGGTCGCACCGGCGACGGTCGACTTCATCTGCAGCCGCCGCAGCGAAGCGCTCGCATCCTCGAAGCGCTCGCGCTGCACCGTCTGCACGCCGTGCAGCCGCACCATGCGCCAGGCCAGCACGTTCTCCTCGACGACGTAGCCGAGGCGATCGATCGCGATCTGCGATTCCTTCGTGATGCGGTGCATGCGCCGGCCGAACACACGCATCGCGTAGCCGACGACCGGCCCGAGCGCCGCGATGAACAGCGTCAGCTTCCAGTTCAGCAGCAGCAAGGTGCCGAGCAGCGCGATCACCGTGAAGCTGTCTTTCAGCACCGTCTGCGCGGCGCCGATGAGCTGGTTCACCCCGCCCAGGATCTCGTAGACGACGGTGTTCATCAGGCTGCTCGCGGAGCGCTCGACGAAGAGCTTGGGCTGCGCGTCGAGCAGCCGTGCGAAGAGCTGCGAACGCAGCCGCAGCGTCGCCTGGTTCGCGGACCAGGCCATCGTGTAGTCGACGACGAAGCCGGCCAGGCCGCGGATCGCGAACAGCACGACGAGAGCCACCGGAATCGCCCACAGCGGCGGATGCGGCAGTTCGGCCATCCACTTGAACGGCATCTTCTTCAGCCCGCCGTCGACCAGCGGCACCATCATCCAGGCGACGCCGGTCTCGCAGATGGCCGAGAGCGCCGAGCCGAGCGCGGCGAGCGAGAACGCGAGTCGTGTGCCGCCGAAATAGGGCACGAGCACGCGCAGCCTGCTCAGCAGGCCCGGCGCGGCGCTCATTGGGGGAACTCGGGCCGCCGTGGCGGACTCTTCAGGAACATCAGCTTGATGTATTTGTAATAAGTGTATTCGGCGTTGTAGACCGCCAGCATCAGCCCATGCTGCCCGTCGAGAAAGCCCAGCCGCAGGAAATAGGTGCGCACGAACGCGAACAAGCCATGCATCACCGCCTTGCCCACGCCCGCCGACTGGCCCGCCGCGAGCATGTCGCGCGCGTTGCCGGTCGAGTAGCGATCGAGCTTCTCGAGCACGTCGTGGATGTCGGGGTAGCTGAAGTGGATCAGGTCGTTCGTCAGTTCGCCGATGCGCCCGTCGACCGTCATGTGCGCGTGCAGAAAGTGCTCGGTGAAGTCCGAGACCGCGCGCCGGCCGAGGCGCAGCGTGTGGTCGGGTCGCCAGCCGGCGTGGTGGATGAACCGGCCGCAGAACTCCGACAGGCGCGGGATGCGGTAGCCGTCGAACGCATTCGAGCGGATCGCCGCGAGGACCTCGGCGCGCAGCGCGTCGGTGATGCGCTCGTCGGCGTCGAGCGACAGCACCCACGTGCTCGTCGCGAGCTGGAAGCCGCGCGCCACCTGCGGTCCGTAGCCCGGCCAGTCGGTCTGCACGACGCGCGCGCCGGCTGCGGCCGCGAGCGCGGCGGTGCGGTCGCTGCTGCCCGAGTCGAGCACCACGACCTCGTCGGCGAACGATGCGCTCGCGATGCACTCGGCGATGTTGCGCGCCTCGTTCTTCGCGACGATCACGACGGTCAATGTGGCGGCGGGCGGCGTCGTCGGGTCGGGCGTGGTTGGCACGGGGTGGGTCTGCAAGTGCTCCTCTATGATGCCGGGCATTGTCCCAGATTCACTTGCGGCCTCTGAGGCCGATCGCCCACACGATGTTCCATCCTTGCCTTCGATCCCTGGCCGCGCTGCGTGCGGCATTCGGCCTGTTGCTGGTGGCCGCGCTGAGCGTCGGCACGCCGGCGCACGCGCAGTTCCGCGTCGAGATCTCCGGCGTCGGCGCGACCCAGCTGCCGATCGCGATCACCAAGTTCCGCGACGAGGAGCGCGCGGCGCCGTCGTTGTCGATCTCGGGGATCGTGCGTGCCGACCTGGAGCGCAGCGGCGTGTTCCGCAGCGTCGACGCGCCCGGCGCGCTCGACGAGAACAGCCAGCCGGTGATGGCCGAATGGCGCGGCCGCGCCGCCGACGCACTCGCCGCCGGCTCGGTCACGCGGCTGGCCGACGGCCGCTTCGACATCCGCTTCAAGCTCTGGGACGTCGTCAAGGGCAACGTGATCGCCGGGCAGAGCACGGCCGTCGAGGCCGGCGACCTGCGCCTGGCCGCGCACCGCATCGCCGACGCGATCTACGAAAAGCTGACCGGCGACAAGGGCGTGTTCTCGACCCGCATTGCGTACGTGACGAAGGGCGGCGGGCGCTACACCCTGCGTGTCGCCGATGCCGACGGCGAGGGCGGGCAGGTCGCGCTGAACAGCCCCGAGCCGATCATCTCGCCGGCCTGGTCGCCGGACGGCAAGCAGCTCGCCTACGTCTCGTTCGAGAAGCAGAAGGCGGTCGTCTACATGCAGGACACCTCGACCGGCGCACGCCGCGAGCTCGCGAACTTCCGCGGCTCGAACAGCGCGCCGGCCTGGTCGCCGGACGGGCAGACGCTGGCCGTCACGCTCTCGCGCGAGAACGGCTCGCAGCTCTACCTGATCGACCGCAACGGCGGCAACGTGCGGCGCCTGACGACGAGCAACGCGATCGACACCGAGCCGGCGTTCGCGCCCGATGGCCGCGGCATCTACTTCGTCAGCGACCGCGGCGGCGGCCCGCAGATCTACCGCACCAGCGTCAGCGGCGGCAACGTCGAACGCGTGACCTTCGGCGGCAACTACAACATCAGCCCGGCGATCAGCCCCGACGGCCGCACGCTCGCCTACATCTCGCGCCAGGGCAACGCGTTCCGGCTCTACACGCTCGACCTCGCCGGCAACGGCGCGCAGCCGGTCGCGCTGACCGACACCAGTGACGACGAGAGCCCGAGCTTCGCGCCGAACGGCCGGCTCATCATCTACGCCTCGCGCGCCCAGGGCCGCGACGTGTTGATGACGACCACGCTGGATGGCAAGATCAAGGCGCGCCTGGTGTCCACCACCGCCGACGTGCGCGAGCCGGTCTGGGGCCCGTTCGGCCGTTGAGCGCCGCGCAGTCTTTCTTTTCGATGAGGATGAAAACCACCATGAACCTGAACCCGATCCGTTCGTTGCCTGGCGCGCGCATCGCATCGCTGAGCGCCTGCGTCGCGGCCGCGTGGCTCGTCGCCGGCTGCTCGAGCGTGCCGCTCGGCGAGAGCGGCGGCGCGCCGGTCGAGAGCCGCAACCCGACGGCCGGCACGCCCGGCGCCGGCAGCACCGGTGCCGGTGCCGGCCAGAGCCGCGTGACGCCGGTCGACCTGGCGAAGGACGCCAACGATGCGAACGGCGGCGCGCAGCGCACCGTCTATTTCGACTTCGACAGCTTCGTCGTCAAGGACGAGTACCGCCCGATCATCGACCGCTTCGCGAAATCGCTCGTCGCCGACCGCAAGAAGCACCTGCAGGTCGAGGGCCACACCGACGAGCGCGGCGGCCGCGAATACAACCTCGCGCTCGGCCAGAAGCGCGCCGAGGCGGTCGCGAAGTCGCTCGCGCTGCTCGGCGCGACCGAATCGCAGGTCGAGGCCGTCAGCTTCGGCAAGGAGCGGCCGGCGGTGCAGGGCAGCGACGAGGCCGCCTGGGCGAAGAACCGCCGCGCCGAGCTGAACTACCGATGAAGCCGATGAACGCCATGCAAGGGATGTCGCGGACCGCGGTCGCCGGTCTGTGCCTGTGCGCTGCCGCGCTGTTCGTGCCGGCCGCGCAGGCCGGCTTGTTCGACGACGACGAAGCGCGCCGCGCGATCCTCGACATCCGCACGCGGATCGACCAGAACGCCGAGCGCCAGCGCACCGGCCAGCAGCAGCTGACCGAGCAGATCGATCAGCTGCGGCGCAGCCTGCTCGACCTGAACAACCAGCTCGAACAGGTGCGCGCCGACAACGCGCGGCTGCGCGGCCAGAACGAGGAGCTGACACGCATCGTCTCCGAGGTGCAGCGCAAGCAGAAGGACCTGCAGTCGGGCGTCGACGACCGGATGCGCAAGTTCGAGCCGCAGAAGGTGGTCGTCGACGGCAAGGAGGTCAGCGTCGATCCCGAAGAGAAGCGCCAGTACGACGAGGCGATGGAGCTGCTGCGCAAGAGCGATTTCGCCGGCACCGCGAACGCGCTGACGGCGTTCCGCAAGCGCTACCCGGCCAGCGGCTACAACGAGTCGGCGCTGTTCTGGCTCGGCAATGCGCAGTACGGCACGCGCCAGTACAAGGACGCGATCACCTCGTTCCGCACGCTCGTCGGCGCCGCGCCCGAGCACGCGAAGGCGCCCGAAGCACTGCTCGCGATCGCGAACTGCCAGGCCGAGCTCAAGGACATCAAAGGCGCGCGCAAGACCATCGACGAGCTGCTGAAGACCTATCCGAAGTCCGAGGCCGCGCAGGCCGGACGCGACCGCCTCGCGTCGCTGAGGTAGTGCACCGGGCGGATCGGCGGCACCCGGCACCTAAAATGCCGGGATGTTCGATACCGATCTGAAAGCGCTGGCCACGCTCGTGCTGTGGGCCGCGTTCGGCCTGTCCGTCGCGTTCGGCGCGATCGCGCAGCGCACCCACTTCTGCACGATGGGCGCGGTCGCCGACATCGTCAACATCGGCGACTGGACCCGCATGCGCATGTGGGTGATGGCGATGGGTGTCGCGATGATCGGCTTCAACCTGATGGTCGCGCTGGGCTGGCTCGATGCCGGCAAGAGCATCTACGCCGGGCCGAGGTTTCTCTGGCTCTCGGCGCTCGTCGGCGGCGTGCTGTTCGGCTTCGGCATGGTGCTGGCCTCGGGCTGCGGCAGCAAGACGCTGGTGCGCATCGGCGGCGGCAACCTGAAGTCGCTGGTCGTGTTCGTCGTGCTCGGCGTCGCCGCGTTCGCGACGCTGAAGGGCATCACCGCGGTCGCGCGTGTCGCGACGGTCGATGCGGTCGGGCCCACGTTCGCGAGCGGGCAGGACCTGCCGTCGCTGCTGGCCGCGGCGAGCGGCATCGCGAAGGGCACGCTCGCGGCGGTGCTCGGCCTCGCGATCGGCGGCGCGCTGATCGGCTGGTCGCTCGCGAGGGCCGAAGGGCGCTCGCGCGAGAGCCTCCTCGGCGGTCTCGGCGTCGGCGCGATCGTCGCCGGCGTCTGGTGGGTCACGGGCCGCCTGGGTCACGTCGCCGAGGACCCGAACACCTTGCAGGAGGCCTTCGTCGCGACCAACTCCGGGCGCATGGAGTCGCTCAGTTTCGTCGCGCCGGTCGCGTACACGCTGGACTGGCTGATGTTCTTCAGCGACAAGTCGAAGCTGCTGACAGTCGGCATCGTCAGCGTCGTCGGCGTCGTCGTCGGCTCGGCCGCGCAGGCGCTGGCGATGAAGAGTTTTCGCTGGGAGGGCTTTCGCGATGCCGGCGACACCGCGAACCACCTCGTCGGCGCGCTGCTGATGGGCATCGGCGGCGTGACCGCGCTGGGCTGCACGATCGGCGAGGGGCTCTCGGGCCTCTCGACCTTGAGCCTGGCGAGCTTCGTCGCGCTCGCGGCGATCATCGCGGGCGCGGTCGCGGCGCTGCGCTTCCAGGCCTGGCGCATCGAGCGGGCCGACCACAACGCGCGACCGGCGCTGAGCCCCCTGCGTTCGCCGGTGCCGCGATGAATACGATTGCCGACCGTCTCCCGCTCGCACCGCTCGAAGCGGATCTCGAACGCCGCTTCGGCGGCCTGCGCCGCCTGTACGGCGATGCCGCCTACGCGCGCATCCGCGCCACGCGGATCGCGATCGTCGGGCTCGGCGGCGTCGGCTCCTGGTGCGCCGAGGCGCTCGCGCGCAGCGGTGTTGCGGCACTGACGCTGATCGATCTCGATCACATCGCCGAGTCGAACATCAACCGTCAGGTGCAGGCCATCGGTGCGACGCTCGGCCAGGCCAAGGTGCACGCGCTGCGCGAGCGCATCGCCGACATCCACCCGGGCTGCGACGTGATCGGCGTCGAGGATTTCGTCGACGCCGACAACTGGCCCGCGCTGCTGCCCGCGCCGGTCGACGCGGTGATCGATGCCTGCGACCAGGTGCGCGCCAAGGCGGCGATCGCCGCGTGGGCGCTCGCCACGCGCAGCACGCTGGTGATCGCGGGCGCGGCCGGTGGCAAGCGCCGCCCGCACGAGGTGGCGGTCGATGATCTCGGCCTCGTCACGCACGACCCGCTGCTCGCTTCGCTGCGCCAGCGCCTGCGCAAGCACCACGGTGCGTCGCGCAACGGCAGGATCGGCCTGCGCTGCGTGTTCTCGCGCGAGGCCGTCGTGGCGCCCGATGTCGATGCCTTGTGCAGCGTCGACGGCGCGATCGCCGACGGCACGCTGAACTGCCACGGTTACGGCTCCAGCGTCGGCGTGACCGCCACGTTCGGCATGGTCGCCGCGAGTCTTGCGCTAGAATCTGCCGCAGCGCAGAAATGATCCGCCGCCAAGCCGGCTATAATCGAAGGCTTGCCGGGTTGTTAGCTCAGTTGGTAGAGCAGTAGACTTTTAATCTATTGGTCGTGGGTTCGAGCCCCGCACAACCCACCAGGCGAACAACACGGTCGCACTGCGCCGGCGGTACCGAATTTGAAGAATGTGGGGCTCTTAGCTCAGTTGGTAGAGCAGCGGACTCTTAATCCGTAGGTCGAGTGTTCGAGTCACTCAGGGCCCACCAATAAAGACAACGGCTTAGGCGAATCGCCTAGGCCGTTTGTCTTTCCGGGCGTGACAAAAACGTGACCGCTGGATCACGTTTGCCGAGTCCTGATTCGATCCGAGGCGCCGCAACCAACAGATTTTCCGTAGCGAACTTGGCATAGCGGTCAACCATCTGCCGCGACTTCCAGCCGCCCAGGTCTTTCAGCTCGTCGCAGGACGTTCCCGTTGCCGCTTCGCAGCGCCGGCTCGGAAGACCCAAAGCGCATGAGCGTTCGACGACCAACGACGCGAACGCGCGGGTCGCTATTTCCCCGGATGATCGAGCGTCGACTCGGCCGGCTCCGCCGAACCGATGTCAGACCAGTTCCTCGTGTCGTAGCGAAACTCAGCCACCGCGCACGTGGGCATGTCGACGATCTCGCTCGACAGCCGGTGAGCCAGCTCGGTGAACTCGGGGTTGTGGCCGAAGAGGATCACCCGGTCGAGCCTGTTG
>NZ_JBFUKR010000032.1:0-54390 GCF_056400745.1 Rhizobacter sp. P5_A1 | reverse complement strand
GGTGCGGGGTGGCCGGCCGGTGGGCTGTGTGCGACGCCGAGAAGCGCAGGGCTCCTGGCCGCGCGCGCAGCGCGCTTCGTCAACTGACTCGTCGCGGCTGTCTGAGTGCAGTGAGCGCAGCGAACGGAGCGAGTTCGGCGACGGGCCAGGAGACCGAGCATCGCAGGGTACCCCTCGCGCAGCGAGGGGCGAGCAGTCTGCCCACCGGGCGGCCAGCCTGTGCCGGCGATCGCGCCGACTCTGGCAAGCGGAACAAGCATGCATGGAGCACCCAAGATGAGCGCCGTGCCCGCGGCGCGCAAGCCCGGCGTGCGGGCGCTGGCGGCGCAGGCGACGCGCGAGAGCATCCTGCGCGCGGCGACGAAGGTGTTCGCGAAGCACGGTTTCGCGGGCGGGCGCGTCGAGCAGATCTCGAAGGCCGCGAAGTCGTACGACCGGATGATCTACTACTACTTCGGCAGCAAGGAAGGCCTGTACATCGCGGTGCTCGAGGAGATGTACCGCCGCTTCAACGAGGCCGAGTCGAAGCTCGCGCTGGTCGGCGTGCCGCCGGTCGATGCGCTGAAGGCGGTGATCCGCTTCATGTGGCTGCACTACCAGAAGCACCCGGAGTTCATCACGCTGCTGAACACCGAGAACCTGCATCGCGGCCGCCACATCTCGAAGTCGCTGCGGGCGCGCGAGTATTCGTCGCCGGCGGTCAGCGTGCTCGGCGAAGTGCTGGCGCGCGGCGTGCAGCAGAAGCTGTTCCGCGCCGACGTGGCCGCGCGCGATGTCTACCTGATGATCGCGTCGATGGGCTACTTCTACCTGTCGAACCGCTTCACGCTGTCGGCCTTTCTCGGCGAGCAGCTCGAGACCGCCGACGCGCTGGCGCACTGGGAAACCTTCGTGATCGACGCCGTGCTGCGCACGGTGCAGCCCGCGTAGCCGTCGGCGCGAACCGGGCGGCGCACCGCGCTCGGCGCGGGCATGCTTCCTGCTGTGCACTTTTTGGTATACCGATGAGTGCACCATAACGTCGCATGGACCCGCTCCCGCTTCTCACCTTGTCCGACTGGCGCCGCGCTTATCGCGACGGCGCTTCGCCGCGGCACCTGCTCGAGGCGCTGCGCCGCCGGCTGCAGCGCGAAAGCCCGGCCGAGGCCTGGATCACGCAGGCGGGCGCGGCCGAGCTCGAGGCGAGCGTCGCGGCACTCGAGTTCCGCGCCGCGCGCCAGCCCGATCGTGCGACCGCGCTACGCGCGATGCCGCTCTTCGGCGTGCCGTTCGCGGTCAAGGACAACATCGACGTCGCCGGGCTGCCGACGACCGCCGCGTGCCCGGCCTACCTGCGCACCCCGCTTGCCCATGCGCATGCGGTCGGCAAGCTGATCGCCGCCGGCGCCGTCTGCATCGGCAAGACCAACCTCGACCAGTTCGCGACCGGCCTGGTCGGCGCGCGCTCGCCGTACGGGCGGCCGAGCAGCACCTTCGCGGCCGAGCGCATCAGCGGCGGCTCCAGCTCGGGCTCGGCGGTCGTCGTGTCGCGCGGCGACGTGCCGTTCGCGCTCGGCACCGACACGGCCGGTTCGGGCCGCGTGCCGGCCGGTTTCAACAACCTCGTCGGGCTCAAACCCACGCCCGGGCGCGTCAGCAGCAGCGGCGTCGTGCCGGCCTGCCGCAGCCTCGACTGCATCTCGGTCCTGGCGCTGACGGTGGCCGACGCCGCCGAGGTGCTCGCGCTGATCGAAGGGCCGGACCCGGCCGACGCCTACAGCGCGTTCCGCGTCGGCGCCGCGCTGCCGCCGGCGGCGCTGCGCATCGGTGTGCCGGCCGCACCGGTGTTCGGTGGCGACGCCGGCTACGCGCCCTGCTTCGAGCGCGCCGTCGCGCAGGCGCGCGCGCTCGGCCACACGGTGCTGCCGCTCGATTTCGCGCCGCTGCTCGCGGTCGCGAAGCTGCTCTACGGCGGCCCGTGGGTGGCCGAGCGGCACGCGGTCGTGCAGGCCCTGATGCAGCGCGATCCGGCCGCGATCGACGCGACGGTGCGCCGCGTCATCGAGGTCGCGAACCAGTTCAGCGCGACCGATGCGTTCCGCGCGCAGTACGCGTTGCGCGACGCGCTGCGCGACACCGCCCCGCTGTGGCAGCAGGTCGACCTGCTGATGGTGCCGACCGCGCCGGCGCACCCCAAGCACACCGACATCGACGCCGACCCGCTGGGCGCGAACGCGCTGCTCGGCACGTACACGAACTTCGTCAACCTGCTCGGCTGGTGCGCGCTCGCGCTGCCGGCCGGCTTCACCGAGATCGGCCTGCCATTCGGCGTGACCTTCATCGCCCCCGGCGCCGCCGATGCGGCGCTGGCGCGCTTCGGCCAGGGCTGGGAGGCGAGCGTGAAGCTGCCGCTCGGCGCGACCGCGCGGCCCTTCGAGGCCGCCTCGGCGCCCGACCCGCTCGCGGCCTGGCCGGCGAGCCGGCCGACGCTGCCGATCGCGGTCGTCGGCGCGCACCTGAGCGGCCTGCCGCTGAACGCGCAGCTGACCGAACGCGGCGCGACCCTGCGCGAGGCCACGCTGACCGCGCCGCAATACCGCCTGTTCGCGTTGCCGGGCACCGTGCCGCCGAAGCCCGGCTTGCAGCGCGTGGCCGCCGGCGGCGCGTCGATCGCGGTCGAGGTCTGGGACATGCCGCTCGACGCGGTCGGCTCGTTCCTCGCGCTGATCCCGGCGCCGCTCGGGCTGGGCAGCCTGGCGCTGGCCGATGGCCGCTCGGTGCACGGCTTCGTTTGCGAGGCGTCTGCGCTCGCCGGCGCGCGCGACATCACCGCGTTCGGCGGCTGGCGCGCGTTCCTGCAGGCCTCTCAGCCCGTCACGCCGGCCTGAGGGGCCGAGCCGGGTCGCCTTCCCTTTCCGTTCCCTCACCTTTTCGGGAGATTCGCATGAGCCGACCGCTGTTCGACCCCTCGGCGACACGCCGCCGCCTGCTGGGCGCCGCCGCGTCCGGCGTCGCGCTCGCGAGCCTGGGCGCGCCCGGTTTCGTGCGCGCCCAGGCGGCCCCGAAAATCCGCGTCGGCTACTGGCCGGTCGCGGCCGGGCTGCCGTTCTTCGCGGCGATCGAGAAGGGCTACTTCAAGGAGGCCGGGCTCGATGTCGAGCCGCTGAAGTTCGCCGGCGCGCAGCAGGTGATGGAGGCAATGCTGTCGGGCCGCTCCGACGGCAGCGCGAACGGCACCGGCTCGGCGAACCTCGCGATCGGCGAGATCGCGCAGCCGGGCCTGTTCAAGATCTTCGCGACGAACCCGAGCAACGCGAAGTACGTGCTCGAGGAGTTCCTCGTGCCGAAGGACAGCGCGATCAAGACGATGGCCGAACTGAAGGGCAAGCGCGTCGCGTCCGGCCCCGGCATCCAGAACGTCACGCTGGCGAAGACGATGCTCGAGAAGGCCGGCGCCGGCGCGATGAGCGTCACCGAGCTGCCGATCGGGCAGCACGTCGCGGCGCTCGCGGCCGGCCAGATCGACGCGGCCTACACGCTCGAGCCGACCGGCACGATCGGCCGCATGAACGGCACGACGCGCGTGCTCGAGGCCGGCGTCGTCGCGCACTACATCCTCGGCGACCCGATGGCGCCGTGGCACGGCGGTTCGGCGAGCCTGACGAGCGAGTTCATCAAGAAGAACCCGGCCGAGGCGAAAAAGTTCATCGCGGCCTATGCGCGCGGCATCGAGCTGGTGCGCAGCCATCCGGACGAAGCGCGCCAGTTCATGAAGGGCTACACCGCGATCGAAGGCGCGCTGACGAAGGAAGTGCCGCTCGCGTCGTACATGCTCTACAGCGAGTTCAAGACCAGCGACGTCGCGTACTTCCAGAAGTTCTACGACCTGTTCTCGGACAAGGGCATCTTCGAGAAGAAGGTCGTGGTCGAGCCGCTGCTCTACCGGGCCTGAGCGATGAGCGAAACCTCCACCGCCGTCGCCGCCCCAAAGCCCTGGAGCGGCTCAACCGACGCCGCGGCCGCGCCGGCGAAGTTCAGCTGGGGCAAGCTGCTGCCCTTCGTCGGCCCGGTCGCGCTCTTCATCGTCTGGGACCTGGTCGTGCGCGCCGGGCTGATCAAGGCGATCCTGCTGCCCACGCCGTGGGACACGCTGCAGGCGCTCGTCACCGGCCTGGCCGGCGGGCCGCTGCTGACCGACTTCGGCGTCACGGTGCTGCGCACGCTCGAGGCGTTCGTGATCGCCGCGCTGGTCGGCGTGCCGCTGGGCGTGCTGCTCGGCAGCAACGAGCGCGCGTACCGCAGCGTCGAGTTCCTGATCGACTTCTTCCGCTCGACGCCGAGTTCGGCGCTGATCCCGCTGTTCCTGCTTATCTTCGGCGTCTCGGACGTCAACAAGGTCGCGATCGCCGCATTCGGCGCGCTGCTGATCGTGCTGTTCAACAGCGCGTACGGCGTCATCAACGCGCGCAAGCAGCGCGTGATGGCGGCCAAGGTGATGGGCGCGACGCGCTGGCAGATCTTCAAGGACGTGCTGATCTGGGAGAGCCTGCAGCCGACTTTCGTCGGCCTGCGCTCGGCGGTCTCGATGGCGCTGGTGATCGTGATCGTCGCCGAGATGTTCATCGGCTCCGACACCGGCCTGGGGCACCGCATCATCGACGCGCAACAGGTGCTGAACGTGAAGAGCATGTACGCGGCGATCCTCGCGGCCGGCGCGCTCGGCTACGCGCTGAACGTGCTGTTCCTGGTGCTGGAACGCAAGATCGTCCACTGGAGCGGGAGGTAGCGCATGACCGAAGTACTGAACGCGGCGGTGATCGCCGATGTCCCCGAGCGCCCGTTCGCGCCCGGGCCGGCCGGCACGCACATCACGATCCGCGGGCTGACGAAGTATTTCGCCGGCTGGCCGCTGTACGAAAACTTCGACCTCGACATCCCGAAGCACAAGATCGTCTCGGTGTTCGGCCCGAACGGCTGCGGCAAGTCGACGCTGATCAACATGATCGCCGGGCTGATCCCGATCGACTCCGGGCAGATCCTGTTCGACGGCAAGACCCTGCGCGACACGAAGATCGGCTACGTGTTCCAGAACTACCGCGAGGCGATGTTCCCGTGGATGCGCACGATCGACAACATCGCCTACCCGCTGGTGCTCGAGGGGCGCTCGAAGGCCGAGGTCGACCGGCGCATGGCCGAACTGGTCGCGAGTTTCGATGTCAAGTTCGACCTGAAGCGCTACCCGTACGAGCTCTCGGGCGGCCAGCAGCAGACCGCGTCGATCATGCGCGCGCTGGCGCCGGGCCCGGAGGTGCTGTTCCTCGACGAGCCGTTTTCGGCGCTCGATTTCGAGATGACGCTGTTCATCCGCGAGAAGCTGCAGGAGGTGTTCATGCAGACTGGCACCACAATGCTGCTCGTCTCGCACGACCTCGAAGAAGCGGTCTACCTGGCCGACCAGGTGCTGCTGCTGACGAAGCGCCCGACCAGGGTGGCCGAAATCTTGCAGTACGGCGATGCGCGACCGCGCACCGTTGCGACCTTGTCCGAGCCCGGCTTCATCGCGGCGAAGAAGCTCAGCCTGGAGATTTTCCAACGCGAGGTGCGGCGCTGACGACGAAATGAAAGGCGCCTCTCTCGATGACCCCTGCGCAGATCGAAGCCTATGTAGACGCAGCCGCCGCCGCATTGCAGCTGCCCCTGAGTCCCGACCACCGCCCGGGCGTGCTGGGCTACTTCGCGCTGGCGGCCGGCATGGCCGAGCTCGTCGGCGCGCACCCGCTCGCGATCACCGACGATGCGGCCGAGGCCTTCGTGCCGATCGCGCCGGCTTCGGGCACGCGCGGATGAACGTCGACGAGCTGCTGAAGGGCGGCGCGGCCGAGATGGCCGCCGCGGTGCGCGGCGGCGCGGTCAGCGCGACCGCGCTGGTGCAGGCGAGCCTGCTGCGCATCGCCGAGACCGAGCCGCGCATCAACGCGTTCACCGACGTCACCGCGCAGCGCGCGCTGCAGGCCGCGGCCGCCCTCGATGCGCGCCTGGCGGTCGGCGACACGACCGCGCACGCGCTGCCGCTGCCCGGCGTGCCGTTCGCGGTGAAGAACCTGTTCGATGTCGCCGGCCTGACGACGCTGGCCGGCTCGAAGATCGAACGCGGCCGGCCCGCGGCCACGCACGACGGCCCGCTGGTCGCGCGGCTGCAGGCGGCCGGCGCGATCCTCGTCGGCGCGCTGAACATGGACGAGTACGCCTACGGCTTCACGACCGAGAACAGCCACGAAGGGCCGACCCGCAACCCGCACGACCCGACGCGCATCGCCGGCGGTTCGTCGGGCGGCTCCGCCGCGGCGGTCGCGGCCGGGCAGGTGCCGATCACGCTCGGCTCCGACACCAATGGCTCGATCCGCGTGCCGTCGTCGCTGTGCGGCACCTTCGGGCTGAAGCCGACCTTCGGCCGGCTGCCGCGCACCGGCAGCTACCCGTTCGTCGCGAGCCTCGACCACCTCGGCGCGTTCGCGCGCAGCGCACGCGACCTGGCGCTGAGCTACGACGCGATGCAGGGCTTCGACGCGCGCGACCCGGGCTGCGTCGCGCGCCCGATCGAGACGACCGCCGACACGCTCGGCCTCGGCGTCCGCGGCCTGCGCATCGCGACGCTCGGCGGCTACTTCCACGCCAACGCCAACGCAGAAGCGCGCGCGGCCGTCGCCCGCGTCGCGCAGGCGCTCGATGCGGCGCGCACGGTCGAGCTGCCCGAGGTCGCGCGGGCGCGCGCCGCGGCCTTCATCATCAGCAACGCCGAGGGCGCGGCGCTGCACCTGCCCGACCTGCGCACGCGCGCGGCCGATTTCGAGCCGCTGTCGCGCGACCGCTTCCTCGCCGGCGCGCTGCTGCCGGCCGCCTGGGTGCAGCAGGCGCAGCGCGTGCGGCGCTGGTTCGCACTGCGCGCGGCCGAGCTGTTCGAGGAGGTCGACATCCTGCTCGCGCCGGCCACCCCCTGCGCCGCAATGCCGATCGGCACCGAGTGGATCGAGGTCGGCGGCCGGCGCGTGCCGGCACGGCCGAGCCTGGGCCTGCTGACGCAGCCGATCTCGTGCATCGGGCTGCCGGTCGTCGCGGTGCCGGTCTGGGGCGCGCATGCATCGCTGCCGATCGGCGTGCAGGTCATCGCGGCGCCGTGGCGCGAAGACCTGGCGCTGCGCGTCGCGCACCAGCTGCAGACGCTGGGCGTCGCCAGTTCGCCGGTCGCCGCGCCGTGATCGCCGAGATCAACCTGCCCGAGGTGCTGGTCGAGATGACGGCGGTGTTCGCGCGCTATGAAGACGCGCTCGTCAACAACCGGATCGACGTGCTCGACGCGCTGTTCTGGGATTCGCCGCAGACCGTGCGCTATGGCGCCGGCGAGAACCTGGTCGGCATCGAGGCGATCCGCGCGTTCCGCGCCGCGCGGCCGGCTGTCGGGCTCGCGCGGCGCCTGTCGAACACCGTGATCACGACCTACGGCCGCGACGCCGCGACGACGATGACCGAGTTCCATCGCGACGCCAGCACGCTCATTGGGCGCCAGAGCCAGACCTGGATTCGCACCACTGGGGGGTGGCGCGTGGTCGCCGCGCATGTCAGCCTGATCCAGCCTCGTTAAGATCGGGCATGAGCGCCGCACTTCCCGCCTCGGTGACACCGCATCCCGCCGCACGCACCAACCTGGCCGAACAGGTCTACGCGACGCTGAAGTCGGAGATCAACGACTTCCAGCTCGTCGCCGGCGACCGCTTCTCGGAGGCCGAGCTCGGCAGCCGCCTCGGCGTCAGCCGCACGCCGGTGCGCGAGGCGCTGTTCCGGCTGCGCAACGAGGGCTTTCTCGATGTCGAGCCGAAGCTCGGCTGGTTCGTCAAGCCGATCGACTTCGAGAAGCTCGAGCAGCTCTACGACCTGCGCATCGTGCTCGAAATGGCGAGCGTGCAACGGCTTTGCAGCCGCAGCGCCGAGCCGCCGGAGCTCGAGGCGCTGAAGGACATCTGGCTCGTGCCGATCGCCGAGCGCCTGACCGACGCGCGACAGGTCGGTGCGAACGACGAGCAGTTCCACGCCACACTGGTGCGCGCCGCCGGCAACGCCGAGATGGCGCGCGTGCACTGGGACGTGACCGAGCGCATCCGCATCATCCGGCACCTCGATTTCACGCGGCTCGACCGCATCGAGGCGACCTACGCCGAGCACGCGAAGATCCTGCGTGCGGTGATCCAGCGCAAGGCCGATCAGGCGCAGCTGCTGCTGAAGGCGCACATCGACCAGAGCAAGGCCGAGGTGCGCAAGATCACGCTGCACACGCTGCATGAGGCGCGCACGCGCTTGGCGCGTTGACGTGACGCGCCGACCCGGCCGCACCCATCGGGCACGGGTTTTGCTGAATCCCGCTTGGTATACCAGCGCGTGCACCAAAGTGCGACGCGGCCTCATCCAAACGCGGAGAACCTCATGACGAACCCGATCGATGCCTCACGCCGCCGCACCCTGGCGCAGCTTTCCGCCGTCTCGCTCGCGACCTTGTCGCCGTTCGCGTTGCGCAACGCGCTTGCCCAGAAGCCGCTGACGGTCGGCGTGATCTATGTCGGCCCGCGCGACGACTTCGGCTACAACCAGTCGCAGGCCGCGGCCGCCGCCGAGATGAAGAAGCTGCCGGGCGTCAAGGTCGTCGAGGAAGAGAACGTGCCCGAGACCGCGTCCGTCACGAAGACGATGACCGGCATGATCAAGCAGGACGGCGCCGCGCTGCTGTTCCCGACCTCGTTCGGCTACTTCGACCCCTACCTGCTCGCGCTCGCCGCGAAGGAGCCCGACGTGCGCTTCTCGCACTGCGGCGGCATGTGGACCGAAGGCAAGCACCCGAAGACGACCGGCAGCTACTTCGGCTACATCGACGAGTGCCAGTACCTGAACGGCGTGATCGCCGGCCACATGACGAAGAGCAAGAAGCTCGGCTTCGTCGCGGCCAAGCCGATCCCGCAGGTGCTGCGCAACATCAACGCGTTCACGATGGGCGCGCGCTCGGTCAACCCGGCGATCACGACGACGGTGATCTTCACCGGCGAATGGTCGATGCCGGTGAAGGAAGCCGAGGCGACGAACAGCCTCGCCGACCAGGGCGTCGACGTGTTCACGATGCACGTCGACAGCCCGAAGGTGATCGTCGAGACCGCCGCGAAGCGCGGCAAGATGGTCTGCGGCTACCACGTCAGCCAGGCCAAGCTCGCGCCGGCCGCCTACCTGACCGGCGCCGAATGGAACTGGACCACCGCGTACAAGACCGTGGTCGATGCGGCGCAGGCCGGCAAGCCGCACCCGAACTTCCTGCGCGGCGGGCTGAAAGAGGGCTACGTGAAGATGTCGCCGTACGGCACGATGGTGCCGGAGCCGGCGAAGAAGATGGCCGACGACATCAAGGCGAAGATGATCGCGGGCAACTTCGACATCTTCGCCGGCGGGCTGAAGAGCAACAAGGGCGCGGTCGTGATCCCCGGCGCGAAGGCGCTGAAGCAGACCGACCCCGAGCTCGAGAAGATGAACTACCTCGTCGAAGGCGTGATCGGCTCCGTCTGACCATGCGCAGCAACGCCGTCGATGCGCTGCTGCCGATCGGCGCGCTGATCGGCGCGTTGCTGCTGTTCGGCCTGTTCGTCTGGCTCGGCGGCGTGAGCCCGGTCGAGACCTGGGTGCTGCTGTTCAAGGGCGCGTTCGGCGACTGGTTCTCGTGGCAGAACACGCTGACGCGCGCCGCGCCGCTGATGCTGACCGCGCTGTGCGTCGCGCTGCCGGCGCGCGCCGGGCTGATCATCATCGGCGGCGAAGGCGCGCTGGTGCTCGGCGGCCTGGCCGCCGCCGCGGTGCCGTACCTGATGCCGCTGCCCGCGAACGCGATCGGCAGCGTCATCGTCTGCGCCGCCGGCTTCGCGCTCGGCGCCGCATGGATCGCGCTGGCCGGCGCGCTGCGCCAGTACCGCGGCGTCAACGAGACGATCTCGAGCCTGCTGCTCGCGTACACCGCGATCGCGATCTTCAAGCAGCTGGTCGAAGGGCCGATGCGCGACCCCGCGACGCTGAACAAGCCGTCGACGCGCACGCTCGATGAGGCCATCCGCATCGGCGGCATCTTCGGCTCCGAGGTGCACTGGGGCTTCGTGCTCGGCGTGATCGCCTGCGTCGCGCTCGGCCTGTGGCTCGCGTTCACCGCGCGCGGCTTCTCGGTCCGCGTGGTCGGCGGCAACCCGCGCACCGCGCAGCTCGTCGGGCTGCCGGCGAGCGCGCTGATCCTGCTTGCGTGCGCACTCGGCGGCGGCTGCGCGGGCCTGGCGGGTGCGATCGAGGTCGCGGCCGTGCACACGAACGCGAACGCGTCGCTGATCGCCGGCTACGGCTACGCCGGGATCCTGGTGTCGTTCATCGCGCGCCACAACCCGCTCGCGGTGATCCCGGTCGCGATCCTGTTCGGCGGCTTCGGCGCCGCGGGCAGCCTGCTGCAGCGCCGGTTGGGATTGCCCGACGCTTCGGTCCAGGTGCTGCAAGGCATCGCGTTCGTGCTGATCCTCGGCTGCGAGGCGCTGCGCGGCGTCGACTGGCAGGCTGCGGGCGAACGCTTCCGGCGCTCGGCGCTGCCGCGCGAGGTGCCGCTGAGCAGCACCGTGAAGCCCACCTGAGCGCGACATGAACGACGTCCTGCTGCCTTTCCTCGCCGCGATCCTCGGCGGTGCGTTGCGCGTCGGCGTGCCGTTCCTGTTCGTCAGCCTCGGCGAATGCCTGACCGAGAAGTCGGGCCGCATCAACCTCGGTCTCGAAGGCGTGCTGGTGCTGTCGGCGATGGCCGCGTTCGGCGGCGCCTACCTGAGCGGCTCGGCGTGGATCGGCGTGCTCGTCGCCGCGGTGACCGGCGCGCTGCTGGCGCTGCTGCATGGCCTGCTGTGCTCGCTGCCGCGCGTCAACGATGTCGCGACCGGCATCGCGCTGATGCTGCTCGGCACCGGGCTGGCGTTCTACCTCGGCAAGCCGCTGATCCAGCCGCAGGCCGCGCAGCTGCCGCCGCTCGCGCTCGGCGCGTGGAGCGATTCGCCGCTGGTCCAGTCGGCCCTGCAGGTCAACCCGCTGCTGCCGCTGGGCGGGCTGCTCGCGCTCGCGATGTACTGGGCCTTCGCGCGCACGCGCTGGGGCCTGCTGGTGCGGCTCGCCGGCGACTCGGCGAGCGCGACGAAGGCGCTCGGCTACTCGGTCAACGGCATCCGCGTCGCTGCGACCACCGCCGGCGGCGCGATCGCCGGGCTCGGCGGCGCGTCGCTGACCTTGTTCTACCCGGGCAGCTGGAACGAGGGCATCTCCAGCGGCCAGGGCCTGATCGCCGTCGCGCTGGTGATCTTCGCGCGCTGGAGCCCGCTGCGCTGCGTCGGCGCCGCGGCGCTGTTCGGCGGCGCCGGGGCGATCGGCCCGGCGCTGCAATCGATCGGCATCAGCGCCGGCTACAACCTGTTCAGCGCGGTGCCCTACGTGCTGACGCTCGTGATCCTGGTGATCAGCTGCCGGCCCGGTAAGGTCGCGCAGGGCAGCCCGGGCGAACTGTCTTCGGCCAGGTGATCGCGATGCCAACCTTCATCGACGCCAATCCCTATCCGTGGCCGTACGACGGCGATCTGCGCCCCACGAACACGGCACTGATCGTGATCGACATGCAGATCGACTTCTGCGGTGTCGGCGGCTACGTCGACAAGATGGGCTACGACCTCGCGCTGACGCGCGCGCCGATCGCGCCGATCAAGACATTGATGGCGCGGATGCGCGCGCTCGGCTGTCACGTGATCCACACCCGCGAGGGCCATCGGCCCGATCTGTCCGACCTGCCGGCCAACAAGCGCTGGCGCTCGCGCCGCATCGGCACCGCGGGCCGCGGCATCGGCGACGAAGGCCCGTGCGGGCGCATCCTGGTGCGCGGCGAGCCCGGCTGGAACATCATCGACGAGCTCGCGCCGGAGCCGGGCGAGGTCGTCATCGACAAGCCCGGCAAAGGCTCGTTCTGCGCCACCGACCTCGAGCTGATCCTGCACACGCGCGGCATCACGAACCTGCTGCTCGCCGGCATCACGACCGACGTGTGCGTGCACACGACGATGCGCGAAGCGAACGACCGCGGCTTCGAGTGCCTGCTGCTCTCGGACTGCACCGCCGCGACCGACCCCGGCAACCACCTCGCGGCGCTGAAGATGGTGACGATGCAGGGCGGCGTGTTCGGCGCGGTCGCATCGTCGGCGGCGGTCCTCGAAGGATTGAGCAACCCATGACCGCGCCACTCGACCCGAAGCCGCACGCCACCGGTGCGCTGACCCTCGAAACGCTCGAGCTGACGAAGCGCTTCGGCAGCTTCACCGCGATGGACGCGGTCAGCATGACGGTGGCCGCCGGCTCGGTGCACGCGCTGCTCGGCGAGAACGGCGCCGGCAAGAGCACGCTGGTGAAGTGCGTCGCCGGCTCGCAGCGGCCGGAGGGCGGATCGATCCTGATCGACGGCCGCGAGCACGACATCGCGACGCCGGTCGTCGCGCGCGCGCTCGGCATCGGCATGGTCTACCAGCACTTCACGCTCGCGCCCGGCATGAACGTGGCCGAGAACCTGCTGCTCGCCGGCGGCCGCACGCCGGCGCTGATCGACTGGAAGAAGGAGCGCGCCGCGCTGCAGGCCTTTCTCGAGACCACGCCGTTCAAGCTCGACCTCGACGCGACACCCGCCGGCCTTGCCGCCGGCGAGAAGCAGAAGCTCGAACTGCTGAAGCAGCTCTACCTGAAGCCGCGCCTGCTGATCCTCGACGAGCCGACCTCGGTGCTGACGCCGCAGGAGGCCGACGAGGTGCTCGCCTACGTGCGCGCGGTCGCGAAGCGCGGCGAGTGCACGGTGCTGATGATCACGCACAAGTTCCGCGAGGTGATGGCCTACGCCGACGAGGTCACCGTGCTGCGCCGCGGCCGGCGCGTGCACGGCGCGCCGGTCGCCGGCACGACGCCCGAGCAACTCGCGCAGGCGATGATCGGCGACTCGGCCGCGAGCGCGTCGGCGATCGTCGCCGAAGGCAGCGCGGCACCGCGCGCCGCGACGCCGCCCGATGCGGCGATGGCGCTGCAGGTCGACGGCCTCTCGGCGATGGGCGACCGCGGCACGCTGGCGGTGCAGGGCTTGAGCCTGCAGGTCAGGCGCGGCGAGATCCTCGGCATCGCCGGCGTCTCGGGCAACGGGCAGCGCGAGCTGGTCGAATCGCTGGTCGGGCAGCGGCCGCGCACCGCCGGCAGCGTGCAGGTCGTCGGTGAGCCGTACCTCGCGCGGCGCGCCGAGAACCGCGTGCTGCAGCTGCGCGCGCTGCCCGAGGAGCCGCTGCGCAACGCCTGCGTCGGCGAGCTCAGCGTCGCGCAGAACATGGCGCTGCGCGACTTCGACGAAGCGCCGCTGCAGCGCGGCGGCTGGCTGCGCTTCGATGCGTGGCGCGAGCGCGCGCGTGCCTGGATCGCCGAGTACGGCGTCAAGACGCGCGGCGAGAACGCGCCGATCGCGAGCCTCTCCGGCGGCAACGTGCAGCGCGCGGTGCTGGCGCGCGAGCTCGCCGGCAAGATCAACGTGCTGATCGCCGCCAACCCGGTGTTCGGCCTCGATTTCGCGGCCGTCGCCGAGATCCACGCGCGCATCCTGCAGGTGCGCGCGAACGGCGGCGCGGTACTGCTGATCAGCGAAGACCTCGACGAGCTGCTCGAGCTCAGCGACCGCATCGCGGTGATGAGCGAAGGCCGCATCGTGTTCGAGACGCCCGCCGCCGGCGCCGACCGGCGCGTGATCGGCGCGCACATGGGCGGCGGCGATCACGGGCACGCGTTGCCGGAGGCTGCATGAGCATGATCGAGATTGGCGCCACGCCGTTCGCGTACCCGTTCGCGCCCGGCCACGCCGCGCTCGTCGTGATCGACATGCAGCGCGACTTCGTCGAGCCCGGCGGCTTCGGCGCCTCGCTCGGCAACGACGTGAGCCTGCTGCACACCGCGATCGCGCCGATCGCCAGCCTGCTCGCCGCATGGCGCGCGCGCAACTGGACCATCGTGCACACGCGCGAATCGCACCAGCCCGACCTGTCGGACTGCCCGCCCGCGAAACGGCTGCGCGGTTCGCCCAGCCTGCGCATCGGCGAACCCGGCCCGATGGGCCGCCTGTTGATCCGCGGCGAGCCCGGCACCTCGATCATCCCGGCGCTCGCGCCACAACCCGGCGAACTCGTGATCGACAAGCCCGGCAAGGGCATGTTCTGGTCCACCGGCCTGCACGAGACGCTGCAGGCCCTCGGCGTGACGCACCTCGTGTTCACCGGCGTCACGACCGAGGTCTGCGTGCAGACCTCGATGCGCGAGGCGAACGACCGCGGCTACGACTGCCTGCTCGTCGAGGACGCGACCGAGAGCTACTTTCCCGCGTTCAAGGCCGCCGCGCTCGCGATGATCGCGGCGCAGGGCGCGATCGTCGGCTGGCACACGCCGAGCGCGACCTTGCTCGAGGCGATCCACTCAATCTGAGGTCGGCGGCGGCGCCAGCACCGCCTCGGCGAGCGCCGTGTCCATGTACTCGGTGAGTTCGCGCAGGCGCCCGTTCTCGAAGCGGCAGACATAGCAGTAGGTGTTGTCGTAGGCCTCGCCGCGCACGGTCTGCACCTGGCCGCGGCACTCGACGACGACGATGTCGTCTTCCGCGATGAAGCGCAGCGCGCGGTTCGTGTACGTGGTGGCGAACTGCGCGAACAGCGGCTTGAACAGCTCGTCGCGCACCGTCTGCTTGCCCTCGAAGCGCCGCGACCACGCGCCGCGGCCGGGGATCTCCCAGCAGAAATCGTCGGCCATCGCGGCGACGAAGGGCTTGCCGTTGCCGTGCGCGAGCTCGGCGAAGATGGCCTGCATCGTTCGCTTGTTCTGTGCTGGGTTCATCGTGTGCTGCCTCCGCTTCGGGTTCAAAGGGTTGGATCGTTCTTCGGCCGATGGCCGCTCGCGATCCACGCGTCGTAGAAGCCGACCTTGCCGTCGATCAGCTTGAGCGCGGCGCGGTGTTCGGCGATCGCCTGCACGACGCGCGCGCGGTGCGCGGCGAGCATCTCGCGCCGCTGCGCGAGCGTCGACCGGCCCTGCTTGACGAGCGCGGTGTAGCGGCGCATCTCGGCGATCGACATGCCGCTGCGCCGCAGCCGCTCCATCAGTTCGAGCCAGCCGACATGCTGCTCGCTGTAGGTGCGCCGCCCGCCGGCGTCGCGCGCGACGCCCGGGATCAGCCCCTGCGCCTCGTACCAGCGGATCGTGTGGACGCTGCGCCCGGTGCGCGCCGAGAGCGCGCCGATGAGCAAGGTTTCGGTCGTCATGGCGCCATTGGACAAGCTAGAGTGCACTCGATGTCAAGCCCCCCGTCTGGTCGTCTCGGGCGCGTGCTACAAACCGCGCATGGCGAGCCTGCACTTCGATCTGACCGACCTGCGGCTGCTCGTCAAGGTGGCCGAGGCGAACAGCGTCACCGGCGGCGCCGACGCGATGCACCTGTCGGTGCCGGCGGCGAGCACGCGCATCAAGAACCTCGAAGAGAACATCGGCGCGAAGCTGCTGTTCCGCACGCCGCAGGGCGTGACGCTGACGCCGCCGGGCCAGACCTTCGTGCAGCATGCGCGGCTCGTGCTCGGCCAGCTCGAACGGCTGCGCGGCGACCTGCAGGAGTACGCGAAGGGCATCAAGGGCCACCTGCGCGTGTGGGCCAGCGCGACCGCGATGGGCGAGTTCCTGCCGCCGGTGCTGCAGACCTATCTGCGCCGGCACCCCGATGTCAACATCGACCTGCGCGAGCGCCTGAGCCACGACATCGTGCGCTCGGTCGGCGAGGGCAAGATCGATGTCGGCATCGTCAGCGGCTACGAGCGCACCGAGGCGTTGCAGGTGATCCCGTACCGGCGCGACCGGCTCGTGCTCGTGGTGCCGCGCGGCCATGCGCTCGCGGGCGCCGCGTCGATCGCATTCGCCGACACGCTCGCGCTCGACCAGATCGGCCTGCACGAAGGCAGCGCGCTGCGCGCGTTCCTGCAGCGCATCTGCGACGACCTGCACGGCAGCCTGAAGCTGCGCATCGAAGTCAGCAATTTCGAAGCCGCCTGCCGCATGGTCGAAGCCGCGGTCGGCGTCGGCGTGATGCCCGAGTCCGCCGCGCGACGGCACGCGCAGGCGATGCAGATCGAGATCGTGCCGCTGGCGGATGCGTGGGCGCTGCGGCAGATGCATGTCTGCGTGCGCAGCCTGGAGACGCTGCCGGGGTTCGCGAGGGATCTGGTGGAGTTGTTGGTGGAGGATGCGAAGGGTGGGTAGGGCGACGGAGTTCGTCTCTGTGGCAACAAGGAACCCGCTGAACTCGCCACCTCGTGGCAATGGGGTCGCGGCTGATGGCAAGGTGGCATCATGTCCAAATCACGTCACAAGCACGATCCTCAGCCCGCGCTCCTCTGCGAAGTCCAGTGTCGCTCCCAGTCATGTTCGAACCGAAACTCGCTGTTCACTCTGAAAGGAAGAACGATGATCTCTGGCCGCTCGTTCGCCGGCGCGGTTGCGTTCGCCGCCGCGATTTCAAGTCTTCCTGCTCAGGCCACTGAGCAGGTGATCGTCCTCGTGAAGGTCTTTTCGAGCGCAGGCCGAGAGGATGAGCTACAGGCGCGGTACTTGAAGCAAGTTGAGTACCTTCGCAAGGGTCTGAGGATCCCGCGAAGCAATCGCGCCGACCCCAGGCTTTTTGTGCATCCTCGTCAGGGCTAAAGATTTGCAATGCAGCGCCGTCGCCATCGCGACGTACGCTACCTTTTGCTGCAGACTGTCTACCACTTGGGGAGCATCCAAATGCTTGGCCGCACCGCTTTGACGTTGAGCTCTCTCCTGATTTGCGCTCCTGTCGTCGCCGAG
This sequence comes from Rhizobacter sp. P5_A1, assembly GCF_056400745.1. NCBI lineage: Bacteria > Pseudomonadati > Pseudomonadota > Betaproteobacteria > Burkholderiales > Sphaerotilaceae > Rhizobacter > Rhizobacter sp. P5_A1. The sequence continues at coordinate 37,431 of NZ_JBFUKR010000032.1, read as the reverse complement.
CCGAAAGAAGACGCCCTCGCGGCCTATCAGAAGTTCTTTGAAGCATTTACCACAGACAACCACGAGCAAATGGTTCGCTTGTTCGCACCGGACGCCTTGTTCTACGGAACCCGCTCCACCGAACTGGTAACGACGCCGGAAGGGATACGCCAATACTTCGTAGCAGCCCTGACCGGAACGAGGGGTTCGGTCAAGGCAACCCCGTTTGAGCAAACAGCGCTAGTTCTGTCTGATAGCGTCGTTGCGATATCCGGCAAGTGGCAATCGGAACGAACATCTGATGGGAAGATGGTTACGGCTGGCCCGTCGCGGAACACTGTCGTCATGCAGAGGCGCGGTGACCGTTGGTTGATCGTGCAGTTCCACAACTCGCCGACCCCGAAGCCGGCGCCATAGACCGTGAGCCCCAAGAGATGACGGACCCCCTTCTTCTCGACCTCGCGACTTCGATTGAAACCAAGCGGCTTCTCGTTCGAGTCCCGCAAGCCGGCGATGGACTGGCGCTGCACGCCGCGGTCGTCGAGTCTCTCCCCGAGTTGCGGCAGTTCTTGGGTTTCTTGCCGTGGGTCGCAAGCGAGCCGAATCCGGAATCCTCTGAAGCTCGCTGTCGCAAGGGTGCGGCGAACTTCCTTTCGCGCACCGATCTGCCGTTTCTTGCGTTTGAGAAGTCATCGGGCCAACTGTTGGGCGGCGTGGGACTCCATCGAACGGTGTGGTCGACGCCAAAGACCGAAGTCGGCTACTGGGTCCGAACATCTCGCGCAGGAAGTGGGTACGTCACAGAAGCCGTCTCGGCTCTGGTCGAGTACGCCTTCGATCAGATGCGCGCAGCCAGGGTGGAACTCATCACCGATGAAGCCAACACGCCGTCGCGCCAGGTCGCCGAGCGTTGTCGGTTCGGCCTCGAAGGAGTTCTTCGCAACGAACGTCGGGCGCCCGACGGCTCGTTGCGCAACACATGCGTCTATGCAATCGTGCAACGAGCGCCCAACGCCTGAGAGGGGCTGCTCAAGTAGTCGACCCGTTTGCGATGCCGGATTGCAGTCGGCTGTGAAGCGCGACGTTGAGTTCGGATAGAGGCGGGCCATGATGTCAGCGCCGCAAGCCCGAGCGCCACACGCTTGCTCCACAGCAGCGGAGCGGCGCCCTGCACCGTGTGCGCAGCACACCTTCTCCCTGAACTCGTGAAGGGCCTCACACCCGCGAGGACGGGGCGGTTGCTAACCTCCACGACCCAGCGACGGCCGCGAGAGGGCCCGGCCGCCCGCCAGCCTTGAGAACGATCTCCCAAGGCACTTCGCCTCCCCAAAAACCAACAGAACACAAAAACACAATGAAGCAGAAGGTCCTATCGCGCGTGCTCGCGCTCCTCTTGGCCACGGTGGGGCCTTGTCTCTCCGGCGCATCGATGGCTGCCGAGCCGACGGAAAGCCAGCTCCGCGCCGATTACGACCGTTGGGCCGTCAACCAGGGCAGCCAGGAGTACCGGACCCGCCACATCCTCGTGCGCACGAGCGAGGAAGCATCCGCGGCATTGGAGGAGATCAAGAACGGTGCTCCGTTCGCCGACGTGGCGTCGCGCATCTCCGGCGACCCGGGCTCCAAGGCCAAGGGAGGTGACCTCGGCTGGCTTCGCCCGGCAGACACGGTCCCCGAATTCGCCACGGCCATGCGCAACGCGGGGATCGGGCTGAATCCCGTTCCCGTGCGCACGGCCTTCGGCTGGCATCTGATCCGGGTCGATGAAATGCGGCCACTGCGTGTTCTTCCATTCGAAGAGTGGCGTGCCCGCACCGCGGCGAACAGCGCGGCGGTCGCCGCCCAGACTGCCGCCGCGACTGCGGCGGCGGCCTGGTCCCAAGCGCAATGGGAAGCGCTCTTCGCGACGGCTGAGCACACGGCTGGCGGTTCCAGCTACGTCTATCGCGAGGCGACGACCGCCGACCCCGAGATGGCCCAGCGCTGGAGCAGGTTCGGCATGATCACCGTGCGCGGCCTGCGGGACATCCGGGCCCGCCATCTCATCGACGTGCCGCCGGCGTTGCGCTTTGCGCTGCTGCGCCTGTACCAGCCCGACGACGTCAGCCCGCCGGTGCTGCGAACCCTGGCCGATGGACGCAAGGAATGGTCGGTGCTGAAGCTCGTGCGCCGCGGCGAGGCGAGCAGGCTGAAGTTCGATCCGCAGTTTCGTGCCGATGCCGCCACCTGGGTGGCGAGCGGAAAGCTTCCGACGCCTGAGCAACTGAACGACCCCGTGGCACAGGCGCGCCTTGCCTATTGGCGCGCATTCAATGCAGAGCAGATCGCTCGCGTCCCGGCCCCGTTGTCTCCAGACCTCGAGTACGGCGACCACGGCACGCCGCTGTTGACCGCCCTGCTTCGCAAGAACCTGGAGGCCGCCGAGGCGCTGGTGCGACGCGGGGCAGATCTGAATCGCTGTGGCGCCTGGGGCTGCCCGATCGCGTTCGCGGCACGCATGCCCGATGCCGCGGAGAGCCTCACCTGGGTCAGCTGGATGCTGAAGAACGGTGCCAAGCCGGACGCCACCGATCCGCGTGGCCCGGAGCTTCTTTCCACCGCGCTGACGACCGCCGTGTGGCATGACCATCGGGAGGTGGCGCTGCGCCTGCTGGACGCTGGCGCTTCGGCCGACGGCGTACGAGATGCCATCACCACGCCGATCGAGGCGGCCGCGATGAAGGGCAACCAGCCGATGGCGGAATGGCTCCTCTCCCGCGGCGCCTCCGTGATGCCCCGCCCGGCGGTGACGGGCTTCGGCGTCAGCAGCATCTACACGGCAGCACAGGGCGCCAACAACGCCGCGCTTTCCGCCTGGGCTGAGAAGACGATGCTGCAGGCGGCGATGGCCCGGCCCGAGTTCCGGTTCGAGATGTACTTCGAGCAAACCGGCCGGCGCATCGACCCGGACCGCGATGGCCGGGTGCAACTCAAGGCAGCACCCTTCAAGATGGTGTTTCGCTTGCCGGATGGCACCGATGAGGTTCAGATCGGCAGTTCCCTGCACGCTTCCTGGCTCGACGAGATCCGGGCCAGCGACCTTCGCAATGCCATGTACCGCCCCTTGGCCAGTGTCGCTTTGAGCGATGCAACCAAGCCCGGATCGGACTACCTGGTGCTGTCGCCCCCTTGCCCGAGCGCAGCGCCGGCCGATCCTGGTTGTGACGGCGCACCGATGTTTCTTTCCGTCGATCCCGGCGCGCGCGATGACTTTCACGAGCGCCGCACGAAGGGCGGCAAGGCCTATGTGCGAGCGGTCTCTCATGTCGTCGACACCGCGGCAGGGGACGGCCCTGCCACCGAGATCCCGCTGGGTCGCCTCGACGGGAAGACCCTCTACATCGCCACGGCAGTCCCGCTGTCAATCGGTGGGGCGACGGGCATTCGCTTGATCCGACCGCAGTTGCTGTCGGTGAAGTTCGCCCGCTGATCGTCGGTACGCCTTGGAGATCCGCCGCGATCTCCAAGGCATCGGGGTCGACCCGACAAGACGCGTTGAGGGTATCTTTCCGTTCCTGTGTTCCATCCACCGGAGAGTTCAATGACCAAGGGCTACTGGATCGCGCGGGTCGATGTCGCCGACGCGGAGAAGTACAAGGCCTACATCGCCGCCAACGCGGAACCGTTCCGCAATTTCGGGGCGCGTTTTCTGGTGCGCGGCGGGCGGTTCGAGAATCCGGAAGGAGCGAGCCGCACTCGCAACATCGTGATCGAGTTTCCTTCCTACCAGGCCGCGCTCGACTGCTGGAAGTCTCCGGAGTACCAGGACGCGATCAAGCTTCGGGTGCCGGTGTCGACCATCGACCTCGTCATCATCGAAGGCTACGACGGCGCGCAGCCGTCCTGAGCCGTCGCCTGTTCTCGGGCACGACAAGATGCAAGTCCGCGCCATCCGCCCCGCCGAAGTCGAAGCGGCCCGCTTGCTGCTGCAGGCGAGCAACTGGGGCAAGCGCGTCGCCGATCCGCAGACCTTCGCGGAGCTGGTCAGCCGATCGCAGATGGCCTTGGTCGCCGTCGAAGGGCAGGAGGTCGTCGGCTTCCTGCGGGCGCTGACGGATGGCATCTTCAACGGCTACATCTCCATGGTCGTGGTCGACGAAAGGCACCGAGGCCAAGGCATCGGGACCGCGCTGGTCAAGGCCGCGATGGGTCAGAACGCAGAGATGACCTGGGTGCTTCGGGCCGGACGCGAAGGTGTCTCGGCCTTCTACGAGAAGCTGGGTTTCAGCGCATCCGAAGTCGCGATGGAACGGCCGGGGCAGCGCGAATGACACCCGGCGCCAACCCTTCGGAGTTTGCCCCTTGTGCAGGCGACGGGTAGAGGAGAAGCAGCGAGATGTTCGCGATCAAGGCCGAGGTCGGCGACCCGAACGCGCGTGCGTTCGCATTCAGCGAGCAGAAGACGATGTACGGCGGCAAGCGCATCGCCGAGGGCGACACGATCTTCGTCTTCGCGAGCGAGAACGAGGGGGGTGCAGGTCTCGTCGCCGCCGGCATCGTCACCTCGGCCGAAGCGACGCCGAAGAAGCCCGGGCTCGCCCGGCAGACGCCGCGCGTCAGCATCGCCATCCGGCGCACCGCGCTCGCAAGGCGCCGCCTGGGTCGAAGCGAGCTGAAGCTTTTCTCCGACTGGAATGACGGCCGCCCCGAGACCGAGCTCAACTTCAAGTTCTACCGCCAGGCAACGAACAAGATCGTGGGGATCTCGGCTGAAGCGGCCGCGCTCCTCCGCGGGTTCTTCTAGGGCCGCCGATGCGTCCGCTCTTCTCTCTGCTTGCGCTGACCTCGATGCTCGCCGCGTGCGGTGGTGCCAACGCGTTCGAGCTGAAGGCGACGAGCCCTGAATTCACCGTCACCGTCCCTCGGCTGCCGTCGATGCGCCTCGATGCGCAGAAGACCTCGGATCCCCAGATTGCGAGCTCGATGGCGGGAGGCGACGAAACCTACAAGGTCACGCTGCTCGTCACGAAGGCCGAGGCGCAGACCAGCACCCGCGCATGCGCCGGCGCGTTCCTGCGGGCGCTGGTCGCGAGGCCGGGCATGCCGGACCGGGACAACATCTACCGGACCGCGCTGGACGAGAACACGTTCCTGGTGCTGTACCTCCTGGGCGGGCCGGGCAGTCAGCAGCTGCATGCCCACCTGCTGTCTTCGGCGAACGCGACGCATTGCATCGAGGCGCACTTCTCCAGAGCGCGCCGCGACGGCGAGGACGAAGACGATTGGCGCGGGAGTTTCGGCGGGGCGCACGTTCAAGACCTGCACCGTTGACACCCCGCGCGTCCGACCGATCAGCGCTCGCGCGCGCGCCGGTCCCGCGGCCGGGGCAGTTCGGGCAGCACCGTCTGCGGCACTACCCGCGGCGCGACCGGCGGCGGCGCGCTCGGCGGCCGGTTCAGCCGCAGTACCGTCCAGCCCTTGCGCAGTGCGGTCGATTCGAGGCGCGGGTCGGGGTCGACGACGATCGGGCGCTTCACCGCGCTGAGCAGCGCGAGGTCGTTGATCGAGTCGGTGTAGAAGCTCGCCTCCTGGACGAGGTGGTCGGGGTGGCCGGCGTCGCGCAACCAGCAGCGCAGCCGGTCGATCTTGCCGGAGCGCATGTTCAGCGCGCCCGCGGTGCGCCCGGTGTAGTGGCCGTCGGCGAGTTCGAGTTCGGTGCAGAGGTAGTGATCGACGGCCAGGTCGGCGGCCGTCAGTTCGCTGACGACGCGGTTCGTCGCGGTGGTCAGCACGATCGTCTCGCCGAGCTCACGGCGGCGCTGCAGCAGCTCGCGGGAATCGTCGGGAATGCGCGGGCGAATCCACTCGCGAAAGAAGCGCTCGCGCAGCGGCAGCAGCTCGGCCGGCGTGCGGTCGGTCAGCGTGCGCGCGTGGAAATCGCAGTAGTCGACCGGCGTCACGGTGCCGGCGTCGTAGCGCTGCGCCATGTCGAGATAGTGCTCGGCGAACAGCGCGTCGAGGCACCCTTCGCCGATCAGGAACTCGCACCACAGCACGTCGCTGTCGGCGCTGAGCAGCGTGTGGTCGAGGTCGAACAGGGCAAGCCGCATCGTCACGGCCGGAGTATCCGACCAATCGCACCGACGCGGCAGACGCACGTGCTGCAGAAAGCATGCGCGCGTGTCGATCGCGAGCCTCGTCTATCGTCGTGTGTTCAGAGGGCCGTCCTCTGCTTCCGGGATCGAACCGACATGACCACCCCCGCCACCTCCACCGTCCGGCTTCACCGCGTGTTCGTTGCCCCGCCGGAGCGCATCTACCGCGCCTTTCTCGATGCCGACGCGATGGCCAAGTGGCTGCCGCCGCACGGCTTCACCGGCAAGGTCCATCAGATGGACGCCGAGGTCGGCGGCGCCTACAGGATGTCGTTCACGAACTTCAGCAGCGGCCACAGCCACGCGTTCGGCGGCAAGTACCTCGAACTCGTGCCGCACGAACGCATCCGCTACACGGCCGTCTTCGACGACCCGAATCTGCCGGGCGAGATGCAGACGACGGTCACGCTGACGAAGGTGTCCGTCGGGACCGAACTGAACGTCGTGCAGGAAGGCATCCCTGCGATGATCCCGGCCGAGGCCTGCTACCTGGGCTGGCAGGAGTCGCTGACGCTGCTGAAGCAACTCGTCGAAGCCGAGATTCCGGGGTGATGCCGGAGGGGCGGAGCGCGCCGGGCGCGCTCCGCACGAACGAGGCGGGCGCTCAGCGCTCGTCTTCGTCCTCATCCTCGTCGAGGCGCTCGCGGTCGCTCTGCGAGCCGCTCTTGTGCGCGTCGTCGCGCGGCTGGTGCCCGCTTTGCTGGCCCGGCCCGGACGAAGCGCTGCCGCCCTGCTGCGACGACGGCTGCGCCGCACTGCCGCTCTGGCGCTGCATGTCGTCCTGCTGCCCCTGCTGCTGCGGGCTGCGCTTGCGGTCCTTCTGGCCCTGCGGGTTGCTGCTGCGCGACCCCGGGTTCTGCTCGCTTGGCTTCTGGTCTGCCACGTTGCTTCTCCTGCTGATGCACCGGCAACGGCGCCGGCATCCGAGCCGGCAATCGCCATACCCGTCGGCGCGGCGCACGCCGCCGCGCTCGGCGCCGGCACAGGCTGCCGGCGCCGGAAGAAACTTCTGGCAGGAAGTGCCGGTTCTAGCCGCGGTCGCCGCGCCTGCCTGTCTTCGCGTCGGGTGTCGCGGCGCCGAGCCGCAGGCGGCCCTCGGCCAGCGGCAGCGCGATCGGATCGACCTCGACCTCGGCGACGCCGATCGTGCGCGTGATGCCGATCTTCTGCGCGGTCGACGGCGAGAGGTCGACGATGCGGCCCTTCACGTACGGGCCGCGATCCTGGATCGTCACGAACGCGCTCTGGCCGGTCTTCAGGTTCGTCACCTTCGCGATCGTGCCAAGCGGCAGGGTGCGGCTCGCGGCGTTGTCGTCGTGCGGGTTCATCGGGTTGCCGTCGGCCATCTTGCGGCCGGCGAAGCGCTGCGCATAGAACGACGCCTTGCCGACGCGCTTGCGGCCCGACAGATCGAGCTTCGGCGGCACCGGGGCTGCGGCGCTCGGCGCCGGCGCTGCATCCTGCGCCGTCGCGAGCTCGGCGTGCGCTGGTGGCACGAACCCGGCGAACCCGACGACCGACGCCGCCAGAACGGCGCAGAGGCCATGAATTGAAAATGTGTCACGCATGTCCGATCAGTTTGCCGGCCCGCGAGCGGCGCCCTCGGTCGGCCGGGTTCGCGCCGGCGTGTAGGACAACGGTCCGACCGTCGCGGCCTCGGTGGTGCGCTAGCATGCGACCCGGCGCGCCGCGGGCCGCGAGAAGGAAAGCGAAATCGACGCGAACCTGCTGAACCAACTGCGCATCGACGGCCAGCACCGTGACCCCGAGGGCGGCGGGCCGCCGCGCTGGGTGTGGCCGGCGTTGGGCGTCATCGTGGTCCTGCTGCTCGCCGCAGGCGCCGCGTGGTGGTTCTTCTTCGCCGCGCGCCCGATCGCGGTGCGCACCGCGACGGTCGTCGCCTCTGGCCCCGGCGGCGCGAGCGCCGGCGCGGTGCTGCAGGCCACCGGCTACGTCACCGCGCGCCGGCAGGCCACCGTCTCGACGCAGATCACCGGCACGCTGACGCAGGTGCTGATCGAAGAGGGCGACCGGGTTCAGAAGGGCCAGGTCATCGCGCGCCTCGAAGACAGTTCGCTGCGTGCGAGTCTGAACGTCGCGCAGGCCAACATCTCGTCGGCGCAGGCCCAGGTCGCGCAGGCCCAGGCGCAGCTCGCACAGGCCACGGCCGATTCGCGCCGGCAGGACGAGCTCGCCGCGAGCGGCATGCTGTCGAAGCAGGCCGCGGAGCAGGCGCGCACCGCGGTCGCGACGGTGACCGCGCAGCTCGAGGCGCGGCGCCGCGAGGTCGATGCGGCGCGCGCGCAGCTCGCGCAGGCGCAGGTGAACTTCGACTACACGATCGTGCGTGCGCCGTTCGCCGGTGTCGTCACCGTGAAGGCGGCGCAGGTCGGCGAGATCGTCTCGCCGCTGTCGGCCGGCGGTGGCTTCACGCGCACCGGCGTCGGCACGATCGTCGACATGGATTCGCTCGAGGTCGATGTCGACGTGAGCGAGGCCTACATCGGCCAGGTCAAGCCCGGGATGCCCTGCGAAGCGGTGCTCGACGCCTATCCCGACTGGAAGGCGCCCGCGCACGTGATCGCGATCGTGCCGTCCGCCGACCGCGGCAAGGCGACCGTGAAGGTGCGTGTCGCGTTCGAGCAGAAGGATGCGCGGCTCGTGCCCGACATGGGCGTGCGCGTCTCGTTCTTCGGCACGCGGCCCGCGGCCGCGCCGGCCCAGGCGCCGAAGGGCCTGCTCGTGCCGGCACCGGCCGTGGTCCAGCGCGACGGCGCCAGCGTTGTCTTCGTGGTGGCCGACGGCAAGGTCCAGCAGCGCGCGGTGAAGCCGGCGCCGCAGGACGTCGGCGCGATGAAGCTGCTGCCGAACGATGCGGGCGGCGTGAAGCTCGGCGAACGCGTCGTGCTGGCGCCACCGGCCTCGCTGCAGGACGGCGCCGCGGTGCGCATCGAAGAATGACCCAACGGACGAAGGAACAAGGCATGGGCAAGCTGATCGAGATCCGCGACCTCGCGAAGGTCTACGCGCGCGGCAAGCAGAAGGTCGAGGTGCTGCACCACATCGACCTCGATGTCGACGAAGGCGATTTCATCGCGCTGATGGGTCCGTCGGGCTCCGGCAAGACGACGCTGCTGAACCTGATCGGCGGGCTCGACCTGCCGTCCGGCGGCAGCATCAGCGTCGGCGGCCAGCGCATCGACCAGCTCGGTGCGGGCGCGCTCGCGAAGTGGCGCGCCGCGAAGGTCGGCTTCGTGTTCCAGTTCTACAACCTGATGCCGATGCTCTCGGCGCAGCGCAACGTCGAGCTGCCGCTGCTGCTGACCAAGCTCTCGGCCGGCGAGCGCAAGAAGCGCGCGACGATCGCGCTGCAGCTCGTCGGGCTGGGCGACCGCGCGGCGCACAAGCCGGGCGAGCTCTCCGGCGGCCAGCAGCAGCGCGTGTCGATCGCGCGCGCGATCGTCTCCGACCCGGCGCTGCTGGTCTGCGACGAACCCACCGGCGACCTGGATCGCCAGTCGGCCGAAGACGTGCTGGGCCTGCTGCGCGCGCTGAACCGCGATCACGGCAAGACGATCGTGATGGTCACGCACGACCCGAAGGCGGCCGAGTACGCGAACCACACGCTGCACCTCGACAAGGGCAGCCTGGTCGAACAGGCGATGACGGCCTGACGCTCGATTCGGATTCAAGGAGGCGGCGATGAAATACCTGCACCTGGTCTGGGCCTCGCTGTTCAGGCGCAAGACGCGCACCGTGCTGACGCTGGTCTCGATCATCGCGGCCTTCCTACTGTTCGGCCTGCTGGACGCGGTGCGCACCTCGTTCGCCCAGGCCGGGCAGAGCGCGAACGGCGCGGCGCGGCTGCAGACCGGCTCGAAACTGTCGTTCATCCAGCTGCTGCCGCAGTCGCTGCAGGCGCAGATCGGGCGCGTCGACGGCGTCAAGAGCGTGACCTACGCGAACTGGTTCGGCGGCGCCTACCAGGACCCGCACAACCAGGTGTTCAGCTTCGCGGTGCCGCCGAACTACCTCGACCTGTACCCCGAGGTCGCGGTGACCGAGGCCGAGCGCAAGGCCTTCAACGAGACCCGCACCGGTGCGCTGGTCGGCGAGCGGCTGGCGCAGCGCTTCCACTGGAAGGTCGGCGATCGTGTGCCGCTGCAGTCGACGATCTTCCCGGACCGCCAGGGCAGCAAGAACTGGCAGTTCGACATCGTCGGCATCCTGCACGCGACCGACAAGAAGTCCGGCGGTTTCTTCGACCAGATGTTCCTGCTGAACTGGAAGTATTTCGACGACACCACGCCGTACAACCAGGGCCAGGTCGGCTGGTACGTCACGCGCGTGGCCGACGTGAACCAGGCCGATCGCATCGCGAAGGGCATCGACGCCTTGTCCGCGAACTCCGACCACGAGACGCGCACGCAGACCGAGCAGGCCGCGACCGCCTCGTGGATGAAGCAGCTGGCCGACATCGGCCTGATCGTCAGCTCGATCATGGGCGCCGTGTTCTTCACGCTGCTGCTGCTCTCGGGCAACACGATGATGCAGGCCGTGCGCGAACGCACCAGCGAGATCGCGGTGCTGAAGACGATCGGCTTCTCGAGCCGCAGCGTGCTGGCGATGGTGCTGGCCGAATCGGTGCTGCTGCTGGTGCTCGGCGGCATCGTCGGGCTGGCGCTCGCGACCGTCGTCATTCCTGCCGTCAGCGCCGGCAGCGGCGGCATGCTGAACCTGCCGTCGGTCGGCGCGAGCAGCTGGGTGCTGGGCCTCGCGCTGATGGCGCTGATCGGCGTGCTCGTCGGCGCGCTGCCGGCGTGGAACGCGATGCGGCTGAACATCGTCGATGCGTTGGCGCGGCGTTGAGATGAGCCTTTCGCGCGTCGGAGCGGCAAAGGCGAGAGCGGCCAGGCCGTCGAGGGCTGAAGCCGCGCCCCCGACTGCGTCGGGGGTACCCTGCGCTGCTCGCTACGCAGGGCAAGTCCGCAAACTCGGCCCTGAGTACAGGACCTCAAACACGCGGACTTGGGCCGCAAGCGGCCCGACCCTGCTGCGCTGCGCTGCTCGGCGCTGGCTTCTTGATGCCCTCGCCGGCCTGCCCGCTCTCGCCTTTGCACCACCGTTGAGGACTGCGGCGCCGAAGCGCTCGACGGTGCCCGAGCCGGTGCGGGGTGGCCGGCCGGTGGGCTGTGTGCGACGCCGAGAAGCGCAGGGCTCCTGGCCGCGCGCGCAGCGCGCTTCGTCAACTGACTCGTCGCGGCTGTCTGAGTGCAGTGAGCGCAGCGAACGGAGCGAGTTCGGCGACGGGCCAGGAGACCGAGCATCGCAGGGTACCCCTCGCGCAGCGAGGGGCGAGCAGTCTGCCCACCGGGCGGCCATCCCGTGCCGGCGATCGCGGCGACGGCCGCAAGCAGACCTCCAGCGCGCACAGCGAAGTGCTCAGGAGGCGTTGTCGACAAACAGCCCGGGCCCCGATGCTCGAAGGAGAACCGAATGGCCTGGTTGAGGAATGTGCTGCTGTTCGTGTTTCTGCTCGTCGTGATAGCGGCGTGGGTCGTGCTGCCGTGGCCGGGGGCCGTCGCGCTGGCGGTGCTGCTCGCCGCGTGGCTGCTGTTCACGCGGCGCGGGCGCCAGGCGCTGTCGGTCGCGAACGTCGGCATCAGCACGCTGGGGCAGCGGCTCGGGTCGACGGCGGTCATCGTGGTCGGCATCGCCGGGGTCGTCGGCGTGCTCGTCGCGCTGCTGTCGATGGCCGAGGGCTACAGCGAGACGCTGCGCAAGACCGGCAGCGCCGACACCGCGGTCGTGATGCGCGGCGCGTCGGCGTCGGAGGTGACCTCGGTGCTCGCGCGTGACAGCGTCGTGCTGATCGCGCAGGCGCCCGGCATCGCGCGCAACGCGAAGGGCGAACCGATCGCGACGGACGAACTGGTCGTGGCCGCGAACCTGCCGGTGCGGGGCGGCGGGCCCAACGAAGAAGGCAGCGTGCAGCTGCGCGGCGTCGGCGAGCAGGCCTGGGGCGTGCGACCGCAGGTCAAGATCACCGCCGGCAAGCGCTTCACGCCGGGCCTGCGCGAGCTGATCGTCGGCCGCGGTGCGGCGCGGCAGTTCGTCGGGCTGGAGCCGGGCAACGCGGTTCGGCTGGGCACGCAGCAATGGACCGTGGCCGGCGTGTTCGCCTCGGGCGATGCGATGGAATCCGAGATCTGGGCCGACGCGAGCGTGGTCGCCGACACCTACCGCCGCGGCAGCAGCCGCGCCTCGGTGACGGTGCGCCTGACCGACGCGCAGGCCTTCGATGCCTTCAAGACCGCGCTCGAATCGAACCCGCAACTCAAGGTCGACGCAAGCACCACGCTGGCCTACTTCAGCAAGCAGTCCGAGAAGGTGACGCAGGTGCTGCGCGTCATCGGCATCACGGTCGGCGCGATCATGGCGGTCGGCGCGATGTTCGGCGCGCTGAACACGATGTTCGCCGCGGTCGCGGCGCGCGCGAGAGAGATCGCGACACTGCGCGCGATCGGCTTCCCGGGCCTGCCGGTGGTGGTCGCGGTGATGCTCGAGACGATGCTGCTGGCGCTGATCGGCGGCGTCATCGGCGGGCTGCTGGCCTACCTCATCTTCAACGGCTACGGCGCCTCGACGATGGCCGCCGGCTCGGTGGGCAAGCTCAGTTTCGAGCTGAGCGTGTCGCCCGAGCTGCTCTGGACGGGCCTGAAGTGGGCCCTGGCGATCGGCTTCATCGGCGGCCTGTTTCCGGCCGTGCGCGCCGCGCGGCTGCCGGTGAGCACGGCGCTGCGCGAGCTTTGAGAACGGCGGCGGGTTGCGCCGCCTGCCTTCAGGCGTGGCCGGCGCTGGCCCGGTTCGACGTGCCGAGCAACAGTTCCTGAATCCACAGCGACGAGCTGCCGGTCGGCCCGAAGCTGTGCTCCGGCTGGTGCAGCAGGCCAATCGCGACACGCCCGGTCCACCAGACGCGGCGGCCGGTGCCGGGGATCACGAATTCGCCGACGTGGCCGACGGGGATCGTGACCGGGGGTGCCGACGAACTGTGATCGATGCCGTGGGGGTGGCTGGTGGGCGTGGCTTGATGCTGTGCGCTGGACATGCTCGACTCCTTGAAGTTGAAGTGGCATCTCGATGATTGGCGCGCCGGCGCGTTCTGGCACCCACCTTGGTGAGGGGGCGAGCAACACTCGGCATCCCCTCATCCGAGGGGTTCGGTGAGGTTCAGCGCACTTCTCGCAGGATCGCCTGTGCGCGCAGGATCACCGGCTTGTCGATCATCTTGCCGTCGAGCGCCGCCGCGGCGCCGCCGCTCGCTTCGGCCACCTCGAGCACGCGCTTCGCCCAGGCCACATCGGCCTCGCTCGGGCCGAAGCTGCGGTTCACGACCTCGAGCTGCGTCGGGTGGATGCACAGCTTCGCGCCGAAACCTAGGCGCCGCGCGCGCTGCGCCTCCGACTCGACCTCTTGGGACACGTCGATCGCGGTGCTCGGGCTGTCGATCGGCGCGGCCAGGTTCGCCAGACGCGAGACGAGCACGAGCCGCGAGCGGAAGCACAGCAGCTCGTCGAAGCTCGCGCGCATGTCCAGGTCGAGCTGGAAATCGATCGCGCCGAACGCGAGGCGCTGCAGGTTCGGCGCCGCGGCGATCTCGCGCAGATTCTCGAAGCCAGCGGCCGATTCGATCAGCGCGATGACCGGCGTCGCGGCGCCAACCCTGGCGAGGTCTTCGGCGCGCTCGGCCTTCGCGAGCATCACCGCGGCCACGCCGGGCCGGCCGCACAGCGCCAGGTCGTCGCGGAACCACGGCGTCCCGGCGGCGTTGACGCGCAGCACGACCGGCCGGTCGGCCGACAGCCAGCCCGCGACGGTCGCCCGCGCCGCATCCTTCTGCGCCGGTGGCACAGCATCTTCGAGGTCGACGATCACGCGGTCGGCAGCGCTCGCGAGCGCCTTCTCGAAGCGCTCGGGCCGGTTGCCGGGGACGAACAGGTAGGAACGAGGCGGCGCGCGCTCGACGGTGCGGCTCATCGCGTCGTCAGCCGAGGAAGTTCGTGACGACGGCCGCGTCGGCGAGCGACCAGACGCGCTCGATCACGCGCCGCATCTCGTCGCGCGTCGCGCCATCGCGGTAGGCCGCGAGCTGCAGCGCCTTGGCCTCGATCTCGGCGCGGCTCAGCGTGTTGCCGGGGTCGCCCTTCGGCTCGAGCACCCGGCCCTCGAAGCGCCGGCCATCGCGTGTCTCGACGACGACCTTGCCGATCCAGCGCGCCGGGTATGCGGCGTCGACCTCGGCATCGAGACACATCGTGACCTTGTCGTGGACCGCGCGCACCGCGGCGTCGCGGTAGCTGGCGTCGAACTCGTTCAGCCCGGCGCGGCCGAAGACCGCGATCAGGCCGAGCACCGTGCCCATCGAGAACTTCGCCTGGTGCACGGTCTGCGGGTCGGTGACCGGGCCGAGCACATCGATCGCGGCCTGGTGCACGCGCGCGGTGATCGCACGGATCTCGTCGGCTTCGACACGCTCGTTCGCCAGCACCTGCAGCAGCGCATCGGCGGCCGGGTGCGTGTGGCGGCAGGCGGCGTGGAACTTGAACGAGGTCTCGACGACGGTCCAGCGCGTGCCGAGCCCGTCGGCGAGGCGGCGTGCGTCGGCGTCGTCACCGGCCAGGCCGGCCGCGAGACCCTGCGGCCCATCGAAGATGCGCCGGGCGCCGGTGAAGTCGTCCCGCGCGAGGTACGCCGCGGTCAACCCGGCGCCGACCGCATGCGCGGTGTGCAGCGGCTTCGAATCGGCGGCGTCGCGCAGGAACTCCCAGAGCCCGGCCGATTGCGTGCCGGCCGAGCCGAACGCGTGGCGCATCTGCGTGACGTCGAGCCCGAGCAATCGGCCGACCGCCGCGGCCGCCGCGAACGTGCCGGCGGTGCCGGTCGTGTGGAAGATCCGGTAGTGCGAGCGGCCGAGGAACTCGCCGACGCGGATGCCGACCTCGTAGCCGGCGACGCACGCGGTCAGCAGCTCGCGGCCCGAGCTGCCGAGCGCCTGCGCGACCGCGAGCGCGGCCGGGAACACGATCGTGCCGGGGTGGAACACCGAGCCGTTGTGCACGTCGTCCTGCTCGGCGAAGTGCGAGGCCGCGGCGTTCGCGACCGCGGCGACCAGCGGGCTGCTGCCGCGCCGATGGATCAGGATCTCGCTCGGGCGGCGCTCCGATTCGCCCGGGCCCATCGCCTCGATGAAGCGCGCGATCGATTCGACCGGGCGCGCTCCCTTGCCGGCGAGCGCCGAGGCGAACCAATCGAGGAACAGGTCTTCGGCGCGGCGGATCACGCTGCGCGGGATCGCGTCGAAGCGCAGGCCGGCGGTGAACTCGGCGAGCGCCTGGGTCGGGTCGGCGTGGTGTCGGTCGTCCATCGAAGTCTCCGGTTCAGATGGCCGCCTCGGCGCGCAGGCGCGCGATCGCGTCGTCCGCATAGCCGAGCTCGGCGAGGATGGATTCGGCGTGCTCGCCGAGCGCCGGCACCGCGTCCATGCGCGGCTCGAAGCTCGCCGGCATGCCAGGCGGCAACGTCGCGGGGATCGCGCCGGACGGCGTATCGACCTCGACCCAACGCCCGCGCGCCCGCAGCTGCGGGTGGGCCCAGACGTCGGCCATCGTGCTCAGGTTCGCGTTCGCGATCTGCGCGTCTTCGAGGCGCGCGACGACCTGCTCGGCGCTCAGGCCGGCGAACACCGCGCCGACGATCGCATGCAGTGCCGGCTGGTTCGCGACGCGCTTGGCGTTCGCGTTGAAGCGCTCGTCGGCCGCGAGCTCGGGGCGGCGGATCACCTTGGCGCAGAAGACCTGCCATTCGCGCTCGTTCTGCAGCCCGAGCATCACGGTGCGGCCGTCGCCGGCGCTGAACGGGCCGTACGGGCAGATTGTCGCGTGCGAGGCGCCGGCGCGCGGCGGCGGCGCGGCCCCATCGAACGCGTAGTACAGCGGGTAGCTCATCCACTCGACCATGCTCTCGAGCATCGAGACATCGATGCGACAGCCTCGACCCGTCTTGCCGCGCTGGATCAGCGCCGCGAGGATGTTCGAGTACGCGTACATGCCGGCCGCGATGTCGGCGATCGAGCAGCCGGCCTTCGCCGGCGCATCGGCCGAACCGGTAATCGACAGGAAGCCGGCCTCGCTCTGGATCAGCAGGTCGTAGGCCTTCTTGTCGCGATACGGGCCGGGGTTCGCGGGGTCGTCGCCGTAGCCGGAGATGTCGCAGACGATCAGCGCCGGGTGCCGCTCGTGCAGCGCCTCGAACGACAGGCCGAGCCGCGCCGCCGCACCCGGCGCGAGGTTCTGCACCAGCACGTCGGCGCGCTGCAGCAGCCCGCCGAGCACCTCGGGCGCCGCGGCATGTTTCAGGTCGAGTGTCAGGCTCTCCTTCGAGCGATTCGTCCAGACGAAGTGCGAGGACTGGCCATGCACGCGCGTGTCGTAGGCGCGCGCGAAATCGCCGACGCCGGGGCGCTCGATCTTGATGACGCGCGCGCCGAGGTCGGCAAGCTGACGCGTGCAGAACGGCGCAGCGATCGCATGCTCGAGCGTGACGACGGTGATGCCTTCGAGGGGCCTCATCAGAAGCTCCTCGGCAACCCGAGTACATGCTCCGCCACATACGACAGGATCAGGTTCGTCGAGATCGGCGCGACCTGGTACAGCCGGGTCTCGCGGAACTTGCGCTCGACGTCGTATTCATGCGCGAAGCCGAAGCCGCCGTGGAACTGGATGCAGGCGTTCGCGGCCTCCCAGCTCGCCTTCGCCGCGAGGTACTTCGCCATGTTGGCCTGCGCGCCGCAGGGCTGATTCGCGTCGAACAGATCGCAGGCCTGCCAGCGCATCAGGTTCGCCGCCTCGACCTCGATGTGGCTCTCGGCGATCGGGAACTGCACGCCCTGGTTCTGGCCGATCGGCCGGCCGAACACGACGCGTTCGCTGGCGTACTTCGTCACCCGGTCGATGAACCAGCGGCCGTCGCCGATGCACTCGGCCGCGATCAGCGTGCGCTCGGCGTTCAGGCCGTCGAGGATGTACCTGAAGCCCTGGCCCTCCACGCCGATCAGGTTCTCGGCCGGGATCTCGAGGTTCTCGAAGAACAGCTCGTTGGTCTCGTGGTTGACCATGTTCGCGATCGGCCGCACCGTCATGCCGCGCTTCGCGGCCTCGCGCAGGTCGACCATGAAGATCGACATGCCCTCGGACTTCTTCTTCACGTCCGCGAGCGGCGTCGTGCGCGCGAGCAGGATCATCCAGTCGGAGTGCTGCACGCGCGAGATCCAGACCTTCTGGCCGTTGACCACGTAGCGGTCGCCGCTCCGGCTCTTCACCGCGGTCGTCCTGATCTTCGTCGTGTCGGTGCCGGTGCTGGGCTCGGTGACGCCCATCGATTGCAGCCGCCATTCGCCGCTCGCGATCTTCGGCAGGTAATGCTGCTTCTGCGTCTGGCTGCCGTGGCGCAGCAGCGTGCCCATGTTGTACATCTGGCCGTGGCAGGCGCCGGAGTTGCCGCCCGAGCGGTTGATCTCCTCCATCACGACGCTCGCCTCGGCGAGGCCCAGGCCCGAGCCGCCGTACTCGGTCGGGATCATCGCGGCGAGCCAGCCGGCCCGGGTCAGCGCCTCGACGAAGGCCTCGGGGTAGCCGCGTTGCGCGTCGATCTCGCGGTGGTAGGCGTCGGGAAACGCGGCGCAGAGCTGGCGCATCGCGTCGCGGATGTCCTGGTATCGCTCGGAGGTGGTCGCGGGCATGTTCGTCGTCTCTCGGTGGGGCGGGGTCAGGCCAGTTCGGCGCGCGCCTGCATCGCGAGCTGGCCGGCCGGGTTGCGTGCCCACAGGTCGACTTCGCGCTCGCCCGCGCGCTTGCCGCAGACGCTGAACGGGTGGATGTCGAACAGCGGGCTCGCGGCCTTGAACGCGAAGCTGCGGAGCTGCGTGCCGGGCAGCTCGCGCCGCACCAGGTCGACGAGCAGCGTCGCGATCAGCGGGCCGTGCACGATCAGGCCCGGATAGTGTTCGACCTCGGTCGCGTAGCTTCGGTCGTAGTGGATGCGGTGACCGTTGAAGGTCAGCGCCGAGTAGCGGAACAGCAGCACCGGATCGGGCACGATGGTTCGGCCGAAGTCTTCGTCGCGGCGGGCCTGAGCCGGTGGCGGCGCGCTCGCGGCCCGGGCCGGATCGGGCAGGTCGCGGTAGACGATGTCGTGCTCCTCGCTGAGCGCGAGTCCACGCGCATCGCTGATCTCGTGGCGCACCGTGACGAACACCAGCGCGCCGCTGCGGCCGCTCTTCGCGTCGACCTTCGTGATCGTCGAGCGACGCTCGACCTCGTCGCCGACGCGCAGCGCGCGCTCGAACTGCAGCCGCCCGCCCGCCCACATGCGGCGCGGCAGCGGCACCGGCGGCAAGAAGCCGCCGCGCTTCGGGTGGCCGTCGGCGTCGAGCTCGCGTTGCGGTGCCTGCGGCAGGAAGTAGAGCCAGTGCGCCAGCGGCGGCAGCGCCGAGCCGGCCAGCGGCTCGGGGTCGTCGACGCGGTCGAGCGTGGCCGCGAGGCCGGCGAGCGGCGCGGCGGTGATCGTGTCGCCGCGGCGCTCGCTGCGGCCGATCCAGTCGCCGAGGCGATCCAGAGCGGGTGCGGTGCTGTTCATGGTGTCGGGCTCGCGCGAAGCTGAGGAAGGCAGGCCGTGAGCTTGCGCCGCCGCCGCGAATGCCGCAATTCGCGATTCGCAAACCCGCCCTTCGATGCGCGTTAACCCCGGTCGCGGGTGCGCTTGAACGAGGTACCGGAAAGGCCCGATTGTCGAAGCGCGCTCGGGCGTGCACAGTCGCGCTCGCCCGAGCATTCAAATCCGGAGACTCGACGATGCCCCGCCCCACCCCTCGTCGCGCGCTGATCGCCGCGGCCACGCTGCTCGCCGTGGCGCCGTGCGCGAACGCCCAGTCGACCATCGTCATCAAGTTCAGCCACGTCGTCTCGCCCGACACGCCGAAGGGCAAGGGCGCCGAGCGCTTCAAGCAGCTCGCCGAGGAGCGCACCCGGGGCCGCGTGAAGGTCGAGATCTACCCGAACAGCCAGCTCTACAAGGACAAGGAAGAGCTCGAGGCGCTGCAGCTCGGCTCGGTGCAGATGCTCGCGCCCTCGCTCGCGAAGTTCGGCCCGATGGGCGTGAAGGAATTCGAGGTCTTCGACCTGCCGTTCATCTTCAAGGACACGCCGTCGTTCCGCGCGGTCGCCGAAGGCCCGGTCGGCAAGACGCTGTTCGGCAAGCTCGAGCCCAAGGGCATCCTCGGCCTGGCCTACTGGGACAACGGCTTCGACATCATGACGGCCAACAAGCCGCTGCACAGCGTGGCCGATTTCAAGGGCCTGAAGATGCGCATCCAGAGCTCGAAGGTGCTCGAGGCCAACATGCGCTCGCTCGGCGCGATCCCGCAGGTGATGGCGTTCAGCGAGCTGTACCAGGGTCTGCAGTCGGGTGTCGTCGACGGCACCGAGAACACGCCGTCGAACATCTACACGCAGAAGGTCCACGAGGTGCAGAAGGACGCGACGATCTCGAACCACGGCCACATCGCGTATGCGGTGATCGTCAACAAGAAGTTCTGGGGCGGCCTGCCCGCCGACATCCGCCCGATCCTCGACGCTGCGATGAAGGACGCGACGACCTACGCGAACGCGATCGCCGAGACCGACAACGCGCAGGCGCTCGAGAAGATCAAGGCCAGCGGCAGGACCCGGGTCTACACGCTGACGCCGGCCGAAACGAACGAATGGAAGAAGGCGATGTACAAGGTCCACCAGCAGATGGAAGGCCGCGTCGGCAAGGAGACGATCCAGGCGGTCTACAAGGCCGCGGGCTACGTGGTGCCGAAGTAGGCACCTTCCTGCGGGCGCTCAGGGACTCGGCCCCTGCACCAGCGCGATGCGGCGGCGCAGCCGCTGCGCCTCGTCGGCCACGCCGGCCTGCTCGGCGAGCTTGAGCTGCACGCCGAGCCACGCCAGCAGCGGGCGGCGCCAGCCTTGTTCCGATGCGGTCTCGACCGCGAGCGCGATCAGCGGCGGATCGGCGCGCCCGGCTTCGAACTGCACGCCGGCGGCGATCAGGCGCGCGAGCGGGTCGGCGATCGCGCCCGGCACCGCGCCGCGATGCGCCTCGGGCAGCAGTGCGGCGTCGGCCGGCGTCGCCTGCGCGAGCAGGTACCCGGCGTACGCGCGCTCGGGCGCGGCGGCATCGGCACGCAAGGCCTCGAACCCGGCGCAGGGCCCGAACACGAGGCTCGCGACCTGCGCCGCGCATTGCGCCAGCTCGACGCGCGCGAGCAGGTCGGCGCGGCCGGTGCGACCGACCTCGGCGCGTGCGCGTGCGAGCTCGACCGCCTCGACACGCGCATTGCCGACGAGGTGGGCGGCGACCGCGCGTTCGCTCGCCGCCTTCGCATTGCCTTGCCAGTCGGGCGCGGGCGGGTGGCTGGTGCACCCGGCCAACAGTGCGACGGCCAGCGCGCCGGCCTGGCGGCGCAGCGCAGGCCAGCGCCGGGCCGCTCCCAAGCGGCCTGCGCACCCCCCCGGGGGGTGACTGCGGTACGCCGCGGTCGGGGGCGCCATCATGGCAATTTCAGCTCGGTGTCGCGTGCGAACGGCCATTTGCGATTCACCTCGCCGATCAGCTGGTCGATGTTGCGCAGGCTGGTCTCGACCTCGGCCCGCAGCACGCCGAGGTCGGTCGTCGCGACGCGCGCGTTCGCGCCGACCGCCTTCGCCTCCTCGAGCACCGCGTCGACCTTGCCCAGGCTCGTCCGTGCCTCGCCGAGCACGCCGTTCAGCTGCTGGACCGTCGCGCGGGCGTCGCGCATCACGCCGTCGCTGCCGAACACCTGGGTGTCGGCCTTCGCGGCGAGGCCATCGAGCCGCGCCAGCAGCGTGTTCGTGCGGTCCAGCGTGGCGAGCACCTTCGCGGCCTGCGCATCGCCGCCGAGCAACGCGCCCATCGCGCCGCCGGGCGCGTTGAGCTTGCCCGAGAAGGTGTTCAGGTTCGCCAGGCTCTGGTTGATCGCCGAGCCCTCGGCGCTGATCGCGTTCAGGTTCGACAGCAGCTGGCGCGCCTCGGCCATCAGGCGCGGGATCTCGGCCGCGGCATCGCCGCGCAGCACGGTTCGCACCGCGCCGTCGGGCAGCAGCGGGTCGGTCAGCACGCCGCTGTAGGCGCGGATGTTGGTGGTGCCGACGACGCCGCGCTGGATCGCGAACACGCTCGATTCGCGCAGCCAGTGCGCGTCCTTGACCGGCACGTCGACGAGGATGCGCGCGTTGCCGTCGGGCGCGAGCTCGATGCGGCGCACGCGGCCGATCGCGAAACCGGCGAAGGTCATGTCCATGCCGACGCCGACGCCTTCGGAATCCTCGGCGATCAGCACCAGGCGCTGCGTGGCCTCGAACGCGCCGCGCGCGTAGCTCAGGTACAGCCCCGCGCCGGCCACCAGCAGCAGCAGCACGAGCAGCAGCAGCGAGGCCTTGGTCTCGAGGTGGGCCGGCGTCGGCAGGGCGGGCGGGGGTGCTTCGTCAGGGTCCATCGTCGGGGTCAATAGTAGTTGCCCACCAGCGAGACGACCTCGATCACCAGGATCGCCGCGAACAGCCGCACCAGGCTGTCGAGCTCGGGGTTCTGGCCGATCTCGCGGACCCCGCGAAGGAACGCGGCGACCGGGATCAGCGCGACCGCGAGGCTGAAGAACAAGGTCTTCAGCGCGAGGATCATCGTGACGCCGGGGTCGAAGATCTGCCCCATCGAGCGCGTGAAACCCTCGAAGCCACCGAACGTGAAACCGTAGACCGCCGCGTAGGTCAGCAGCGTCGCGATCAGGCAGCTGACGGCCGCGAGCATCAGCACCGCGAACATCCCGGCGACGACACGCGGCATCAGCTCGTGGCGCAGCGGGTCGCCGCCGGCGCGCGCCGACGCGGCCAGCGCGCCGCTCAGGTGCAGGCGCACCAGCTCCGCGCCGCTCGGCAACGTGACCCGCACCGCGACGAACAGCGCCGCGGTCAGCGGGATCAGTTCGAGCACGAGCACGCGGATCACCATCTCGAGCGCGTACTGCGACAGGCCGTAGCTGACCGCGGTGACGACGACGATGCGGATCAGCACGACGCTGACGAGCGCCGCGAGCAGCGCGAACCACGGCAGGATCGGCGCGGTGCCGAGGTAGAGCTGGCGCGCCAGCGCGGCACGGTTGCTGCGCTCGTAGCTCGACGGCGACAGCGCCAGCACGAAGATCAACGCGCCGACCTTCACGACATGCCACCAGCTCACCGACCAGCCCAGCGACGCGTCGAGCAACGAGCGCGCGGCGCCGCTGCGGCCGAACGCGCCGAGGCTCTCTTGCAGCGAGCGCAGCGTGGAACTCTGCTTTGGCATGCGCGGATGATAGGCGCGGCAGGCCGCGCTCCGGCCGCGCGGCGAGCGGCGTTAGGATTCGCGCAACCCTTCACGGAGCGCCCATGGCAGACCCCACAACGAACGGCAAATCAGGCAAGGTCGTGATCCGCAACATCGGGCTGCTGTTGTCGGGCGACCTCGACAAGCCGATCCTCGAGGCCGACACGATCGTCGTGCGCGACGGCATCATCGTCGCGGTCGGCAAGGAGGCGGACGTCGACACCGACGAGGCCGATCTGGTCGTCGACGCGCGCCGGACCTGTGTCGCGCCCGGCCTGATCGACAGCCATGTGCACCCGGTGTTCGGCGACTGGACGCCGCGCCAGGGCCAGCTCGGCTGGATCGACTCGACGATGCACGGCGGCGTCACGACGATGGTCTCGGCCGGCGAGGTGCATCTGCCCGGCCGCCCGAAGGACATCGTCGGGCTGAAGGCACTGGCGATCACCGCGCAGCGCGCGTTCGACAACTTCCGCCCCGGCGGCGTGAAGGTGCTGGCCGGCGCGCCGGTGATCGAGAAGGGCATGGTCGAGAGCGACTTCAAGGAGCTCGCCGAGGCCGGCGTCGGGCTGCTCGGCGAGATCGGGCTCGGTTCGGTGAAGGGCGGCACCGAGGCGGCGACGATGGTCAAGTGGGCCCGCGCCCACGGCATCCAGAGCACGATCCACACCGGCGGGCCGTCGATCCCGGGCTCGGGCCTGATCGACAAGGATGTCGTGCTCGAAGCCGACGCCGACATCATCGGCCACATCAACGGCGGCCACACCGCGCTGCCCGAGGCGCACGTGTGCGAGCTGTGCGAGAAGAGCAGCCGCGCGATCGAGATCGTGCACAACGGCAACGAGCGCGTCGCGATCGCCGCGGCAAAGATGGCGCTGCAGCTGAAGTGCCCGCATCGCGTGATCCTCGGCACCGACGGCCCGGCCGGCTCGGGCGTGCAGCCGCTGGGCATCCTGCGCATGGTCGCGATGCTGTCGAGCCTGGCGAACATCCCGGCCGAGCTGGTGTTCTGTTTCGCGACCGGCAACACCGCGCGCCTGCGCAACCTGAACTGCGGGCTGATCGAAGCCGGCCGCGCCGCCGACTTCGTCTTCATGGACCGTGCCCAGCACAGCGCCGGCCGCACGCTGCTCGAGAGCGTTCAGCTCGGCGACCTTCCCGGTGTCGGCATGGTGATGATCGACGGCATCGTGCGCTGCGGGCGCAGCCGCAACACGCCGCCGGCGACCGAGATTCCGGTCGCCATCGGCGCGCGCTGAACGCCCGCTACGAGCTCACTGTTTGGGCGGTTCCGACGCCGCCGGCGCGGGGGCCGGCACGACCAGCACGCCCGTCTTGCCGGGTTCGCCCTGCGTGCCCTGTGCCCCCTGCGAGCCCGTCGCGCCCGTCGGGCCGGGCGGGCCGGGAACCGGTGTGGGCACGGCCACCGCCGGGCCCGGTGGCGGGTTGTTGACGACCGCCGGGCGGTCGCAGGCCGCGAGGCCCACCGTGGCCATCAAGGCAGCGAGAAGCTTCGGGGTTGAGTTCATTTCGGCGCTCCTTGTTCATCGGAGCTTGCAGCGTAGGCGGGAACGACGCGGGCCTCGGGTCGGCCGCTGACCTGCCGCGCTGTCGGCGATCGGCGCGTGGTGTCGTGGTTGTCGTCCGACAGGCCGCCGCGGCGCCGCGCGGCGCTCCCCGGCCGCGACGGCGGAGAATGCGCCGATGAAAGCACCCACAAGACTCCAGTCGCTGATCGCCGAAGGCCTGATCGACGCGGTCGTGCGCCAGCTGATGAGCGGCAAGGAGGCGATGGTCTTCGTCGTGCGTTGCGGCGACGAGACGCGCTGCGCGAAGGTCTACAAGGAGGCGACGCAGCGCAGCTTTCGGCAGGCGGTCGACTACACCGAGAACCGCAAGGTCAAGAACACGCGCCAGGCGCGCGCGATGGCCAAGGGCACGCGCTTCGGCCGGCAGGCGCAGGAGACGGCCTGGCAGAGCGCCGAGGTCGACGCGCTGTACCGCCTCGCGGCGGCCGGCGTGCGCGTGCCGCGGCCGCTGAACTTTCACGACGGCGTGCTGCTGATGGAGCTCGTGACCGATGCCGACGGCGCCGCAGCGCCGCGCCTCAACGACGTGGCGTTCACGCCCGGCGAGGCGCGCACGCACCACGCGACGCTGCTGCGCGAGGTCGTGCGCATGCTGTGCGCCGGCGTCGTGCACGGCGACCTGTCGGAGTTCAACATCCTGCTCGCGGCCGATGGCCCGGTCATCATCGACCTGCCGCAGGCGATCGATGCGGCCGGCAACAACCACGCGCAGCGCATGCTGCTGCGCGATGTCGAGAACCTGCGCGACTTCTTCGGCCGCGCTGCGCCCGAGCTGCTCGCGAGCGACTACGGCGCCGAGATCTGGGCGCTGTACGAGCGCGGCGTGCTGCAGCCGGATTCGCCGTTGACCGGCCACCACGCGCGCCCGACCGGCACGATCGACCTCGGCGGCGTGCTGCGCGAGATCGACGATGCGCGCGCCGAGGAGGCCGCGCGCCGGCTGCGGATGCTCGCGGCCGGCTGAGGGGATCGGGATCAGGCGGGTTTGCCGAACCCGCCTTCGATCCACGCGGTCGCGCTGGCGCTGGTCAGCCGGAAATTCGGCGCGACGCGCAGCCTCGCGAGCGACTCGCCGAACGCATCCTGCGCGGCGAGCAGCGCATGCGGGTCATCCTCGTCGGGCACGATGTCGAGCGTGACGAGGATGCGTTGCCCGCCGACCGTGACACTGACATTGCGATGATGCTGCGCATGCAGCTGCTGCTCGTGCCGGCGCAGCACCTCGGCGGCGGTCTTGACCAGCGTGTTGAAGGCGGCGGTGTCGAGCGGCTTCGGGTTCTTCTTGTCGCGGCCCATCGTCCACGGGCCGACGAGGGCCGGCTCGGGCTCGCCGTCCTTGATCATCGCGACGGCCCAGCCTTCGTCGTCCTCGTTCTTGATCACGCGGGCGGTCCAGCCGTTGTCGCGCCACAAGCCGGGTTCGTGGATCGGGTCGGGGGTGTCGGTGTCGTTCGGGGCCATAGCCTGCCGATTCTGCCCCGGGGACCGCCGCGCATCGCGCTGAACGCGTGCCAGTGGGTTTTCCACATGTCCCGATCTCGACGACAGGCATCCAATCGACAAAACAATGACATCCGCTTCGGAGCTCCTGCAGCGTGCGCTGGAACAGCCCTGGTTCTGGGCCGCCTCGGGCGTCAGCGCTGCGCTGTTCGTCGGCGGCGCCTGGTTGCTGCTGCGCTTGCGCCGCTCGAACCGCATGCGCGCGACCGTCATCCGCGAATTGCGGCAATCCCAGAACGAGCTGCAAAACCAGACCCGCATCCTGCAGTCGATCCTGGACAGCATGGGCGACGGCGTCACGGTCGCCGACGAACAGGGCCGCGTGCTGCTCGTCAATCCCGCCGCCGAACGCCTCGTCGGCTGCAGCGTCATCGACGGCGACTACCGCGCATGGGCGCGGCAATACCGCCTGTACCTGCCGGACCGGGTCACGCCTTGCCCGGGGCCGGAGCTGCCGCTGGCTCGGGCGATCCGCGGCGAGTCCTGCGACGATGTCGAGCTGTACCTCGCCGGACCGAAGGTGCCCGAGGGCCGCTGGATGCGCGTCACGGCACGCCCGTTGACCGACCGGGCCGGCGTGTCGCGCGGCGGCGTCGCGGTGTTCTCGGACGTCACCGCCCGCCACCGCGCCGATGAAGAGATCCGCACGCTCAACGTCAGCCTCGAACAGCGCGTGCAGACCCGCACGGCCGAAGTCGAGCGCAGCCGCAATGCCTTGCAGGCGATCATCGAGAACGTGCCCGCCGCGGTGTTCGTGAAAGACCTCGAGGGCGTCTACCTGCGCCACAACGCCCGGCTCGCCGAGGTCTTCGGGCGGGCCGGGGAGTCGGTCGTCGGACTGCGCGACGACGCATTGATCGACCCCGTCAACGCCGCCCGCGTGACCCTGCAGGACCGCCAGGTCGCCGTCGAGGGCAAGGTCGTGCGCTCGGAGCACGACATGCGCGGGCCGGATGGCGACAAGCGCACCTTCCAGACCCATGTGTTCCCGCTGCTGGACGCGCACGCCAAGGCCTATGCGGTTGGCGGCATCTCGCTCGACATCACCGACCTGAAGCGCGCCCAGCACGCCGCCGAGGCCGCCACCCGTGCGAAGAGCGAGTTCCTGGCCAACATGAGCCACGAGATCCGCACGCCGATGAACGCCATTCTCGGCATGTCCCACCTGGCCCTGCAAAGCCGCCTCAACCCACAGCAGCGCAACTACATCCAGAAGGTTCACGCCTCGGCCGAATCGCTGCTGGGCGTCATCAACGACATCCTCGACTTCTCGAAGATCGAAGCCGGCAGGCTGGACATCGAGACCATCCCGTTCAGCCTCACCGACGTGATGGACAACCTGGGCAGCCTGGTCGGCATGCAGGCCGAGGAGAAGGGGCTCGAGCTGCTGTTCGTCGAACCGCCGGAGTTGCCCACGGCGTTGCTCGGCGATCCGTCCCGCCTGGGCCAGGTGTTGATCAATCTCGGCAACAACGCGGTCAAGTTCACCGACGCCGGTGAAGTGATCGTGACGGTCGAGGTGGTCGAGCGCGACGCCGAGTCGGTCCGGCTGCGCTTCGAGGTGCGCGACACCGGCGTCGGCATGGACCGCGCGCAGCAACAGCGACTGTTCCTGCCCTTCTCGCAGGCGGACGCGTCGACGAGCCGGCGCTACGGCGGCACCGGCCTGGGCCTGGCGATCAGCCGGCAACTGGTGCGGCTGATGGGCGGTGAACTCGAGGTCGACAGCGCACCGGAGCAGGGCAGCCGCTTCCGCTTCAGCGTGCGCTTCGGCCTGCAGCCCGCCGGTAGCGCGCAGCCTGCGCCATTGCCGCGCGACGGCTTGCGTGGCTCGCGGGCGCTGATCGTCGACGACAACGCCTGTGCCCGCGACGTGCTCGCCGCGATGACCAGCGCCCTCGGGCTGAGCGCGGATACCGCCGTCGACGGCCCGGACGCGCTGCGCCGGGTGGCCCTCGCCGACGCCCGCGACGAACCCTACGACCTGATATTGCTCGACTGGAAGATGCCCGGCATGGACGGCATCGAGTGCGCGCAGGCGCTGTCGCAGCAGCAACCTCGGCGCCACCCGGTGCCGCCGGTGCTGATGGTGACCTCCCTCAGCCGCGGCGAGCTGTTGCAGCGCCTCGCCGGCCAACGCGTGAGCGTCGGCGCGCTGCTCGCGAAGCCGGTCACGCCCTCGGCGCTGTTCGATGCGTGTGCCGAGGCGCTCGGCCTGGCGCGGCCCCACGCCACCCGAACCGCGCGGCGCGAAGAGGCTTCCCTCGGCCATCGGGCCAGCCTCGCCGGGGCGCGCGTGCTGCTGGTCGAAGACAACGCGATCAACCGCGAACTCGCGCTGGACGTGCTGAGCCGCGCGGGCATCGTCGTCAGCGTCGCCGGCAACGGCCAGGAAGCACTGGACCTGCTGGCCCGCCAGCCGTTCGACGGCGTGCTGATGGACTGCCAGATGCCGGTCATGGACGGCTACGCCGCGACGCGGGCGTTGCGCCTTCAACCGCAGTTCAAGGACCTGCCGATCATCGCGATGACGGCCAACGCGATGGTCGGAGACCGCGACAAGGTGCTCGCCGTGGGCATGAACGACCACATCGCCAAGCCCATCCGCTTCAACGAGCTCTTCGCCACGCTGGCGCGCTGGATCCGGCCCACCGGCGCGGCCACGCCGCCCGAGTCGCCCGACGCCGCGAAAGGCCCGGCACGCACCGATCCGCTGGCCGACCTGCCTGGTGTGGACACGCGCGCCGGGCTCGGCAACGTCGCCGGCGACGCGACGCTGTACCGCAAGCTGCTGTGCATGTTCCGCGACCGCGAAACCGATTTCATCGCCCGCTTCGCCGCGGCGCGAACGGCCGGCGATGCCAAGGCAGCCGCGCGCACCGTGCACGACCTCAAGAGCGCGGCCGCGGTGGTCGGCGCGCGCGGCGTGCGCCAGGCGACCCTCGCGCTCGAGCAGGCGTGCCGCCAGGGCGCCGCAGACGACGCCATCGACGCGCTGGCCGACGCGGTGACGCAGCGACTCGATCCCGTCATCGCCGGCCTGCAGGCGCTGGACGCCGCGCCGACCTGACGCCGCTTCAGCTGTCGACCTTGAACACCTGGCGCAGGTAGGCGAGAAAGGTCTCGTCGTCGCACAGCAGCTTGCCCGGCGAATCCGACAGCTTCGCGACCGGCTGGCGGTTCGCGTGGGTCAGCTTCATCACGATGTGCAGGGTCTTCAGCCCCATGTCGTTGGTCAGGTTCGTGCCGATGCCGAAGCCGCACTGCGTGCGATCCGAGAAGTGGTTGTGCAGCGCGATTGCGCGGTCGAAGTCGAGCCCGTCGGAGAACACGAGCCGCTTGGTGTGCGGGTCGATGCGCAGCTTCTCGTAGTGCGCGAGCGCCTTCTCGCCCCAGACGACCGGGTCGCCCGAGTCGTGGCGCAGGCCGTCGAAGAGCTTCGCGAAGTACAGGTCGAAGTCGCCGAGGAAGGCGTCCATGCCGACGACGTCGGTCAGCGCGACGCCGAGGTCGCCGCGGTACTCCTGCACCCAGTCCTCGAGCGCGGCGCGCTGGAAGTCACGCAGCCGCACGCCGAGCGTCTGGTAGGTCTGCAGGTACTCGTGCGCCATCGTGCCGATCGGCACCAGGCCGAGGTCGCGCGCGTACAGCACGTTCGAGCAGCCCTTGAAGTATTGCGGCACCTCGCGCTTGAAGGTCGCGACGACCTCGCGCTGCCAGTCGGCCGAGAAGCGCCGGCGCACGCCGAAATCGAAGAACTCGAACGGGTGGCGGCGCTTCGGCTCGTCGTCGAACGCGCGCAGCCGATCGATCTTCGCGCGCAGCCGCTTGCGCCCTTCGGCGAACGCCGGCGTCTGGTCGAAGCGGCGGAAGTACAGCTCGTTGACGATCGCGAGCACATAGATCTCGAACGCCATCACGTGCACCTGCGGGCCGTTCGCGACGATCTCGAGCTTGCCGTCGATCACCGACGCGCTGATGAACTCGCGCTGGAAATGGAAGATGCGCAGGAAGTCGACGAAGTCCGAGCGCATGAAGCGCAGCGAGCCGAGGTAGGCGAGGTCGTCGACGCTGAATTTCAGGCGGCACAGGTGGTCGAGCTGCGCGTTGACGTCGTCGAGCAGCTCGGCGAGCGCAAACGCCGGCTCGTTGCGGCACACGAAGGTGTACTCGGCCTGCGTCGCAGGGTGGCGATGCAGCATCGTCTGCCACATCGTGAACTTGTAGAGGTCGGTGTCGAGCAGGCTGGTGATGACGGGTTGCATCGCTCAAGGGGTCTCGGTTGGGTCGGATGCGCGCATCGTCGTCGCCGCACGCGTGCCCGCATTCTCGCGCGGGCGGCGCCGGCCGGGGTTCGGCGCGGTTTCAGGGCGCGGGGCCGGCGCGCGGGTCGGCGCGTTGATCGGCATCCGTCAGCGTCTTCAGGAACGCGACGATGTCGGCGATCTCGGCCCCGCTGAGCGCCGGCACGCCGCCCGGCGCCGCGCCGAACGGCGGGTCGGTGTTGACGTTCGCGTGGTAGCGCGCCGGCAGGTCGTCGAAACGCCGCGGCCGGCCCCGTGCGTCGCGGCCGTACCAGCGCGCCGGGTCGGTGTCGCGCTGCGCGTAGAAGCGCACTGCATCCTCGAGCGAGCCGATCGCGCCGTTGTGGAAGAAGCGGCGTTTGACCGCGACGTTGCGCAGGCTCGGGGTCCGGAATCGGCCGCAATAGTCGGCGCGGTCCGCCAGATCGCTGCGCAGCGGCCCGCACAGGCCGAGGTCGAAGAAGCGCGGGTCGGCGTTCGCCGGCAGCGTGCGGTTGCGCGGCACGCCGATCGCGATGTGGCCGAAGTCGGTGAACAGCGGGAACGCGCCATCGGACGTCGGCTCGCTGGTGTGGCACGACGCGCAGTTGCCCTTCGCGGCATCGTTGAACAGCGCCAGGCCGCGCGCCTGTTGCGCGTCCAGCGTCGCCTGCCCGCGCAGCACGGCATCAAAGCGGCTGCTGTACGGATAGAACTCGCGCGGCGACTGCTGGAAGACCTCGAGCACCATCAGCGCGGCGTCGAAGGCCGCGTCGCCGCGTTCGAACAGATCGGCGCCGAAGGCCGCGCGCAGCTGCGCCGCGTACGGCGCGCGCTTCAGTTTCGCGACGACCGCGGCGGCGTCGGCGTTGCCCATCTCGGCCGCCGACAGCAAGGGCAGCCGCGCCTGCTCGTGGGCAGAAGCGGCGCGACCGTCCCAGGTGTGGCCGCCGGTCGGCCCCTTGTCGACGCTGTCGTCGCCGTCGTTGTCGAAGAAGTGCTCGCTGAACGCCGGCACGCTGTGCAGGTAGCGCAGCGACGGCGCGGCGCGCAGGCCGCCGGGCGGCACGGCCTGCGCGTTCGGCGCGCCATACGCATGCGCTGGATCGTGGCAGCTCGCGCAGGCAACCCGGCCCGATGCCGACAGGCCGGCGTCGAAGAACAGCGCGCGGCCGAGCGCGGTGAGCGCGGCGGTATCGACGCGCCGCGCGTACGGCGCGGCGGCCGGCGCGCCCGGCGCCGGCTTCTGCGCCCGCAGCGAGCCGCCCGGCAAACCACCGAGCAGCGCGGCGGCGATCAACAGCGGCAGGGATCGGAGGCAGCGCATGTCACGGGTTCGTCAGCGTCGGCCTGCACGATACTTGAACCCCCACTCGTTTCGCACCATCCTCCGATGAAGCCAACCGCCCTGACCGCCAGTCTGCTCGCCACCCTCGCCGCCGCGGCCTGCGCGGTCAACCCGACCGGCACGCGCGGCCAGGTCATCGGGATGCCGGGTGCGACCGTCTGCGTCGACCGCAATGCCAACGCGCGCTGCGATGCCGACGAACCGCGCAGCCGCGCCGATGCGGCCGGCGCGTTCGATGTGCCGGGCGACGGCGTGCTCGTCGCCGAAGCGAACGGCGGCGTGTTGCGGGCGCCGCCCGGCGTCGCGCTGAGCCCGCTCAGCACCGAGCTGGTCGCGTTGATGGAGGCCGACGCGAGCTCGCTCGCCGCGGCGCAGCGCAAGCTCGCGCGACGCGTCGGCGTGACCGAGGCGCAGCTGCTGACGCCGCCCGAGCGCGTTGCCGACGCCACCGCGCGCAGCGCGCTGCAGACCGAGAACGCGCAACTGGCGCCGCGCATCGCCGCGGCGCTCGCCGAGGCCGGTGCCGGCGGCGACCGCGCGCGCGCGCTGCGCAACCGGCTCGCGCTCGACGCGATCGAAACGCTCGTCGTGATCTACGCCGAGAACCGCGCATTCGACACGATGTACGGCCTGTTCCCCGGCGCCAACGGCATCCCCGGCAAGAATCCGAGTTCGACCGGCGGCTACTTTCCGCAGCGCGACTTCGACGGCTCGGTGCTGCCGGTGCTCCCGCCCGCCTGGGGCGGCCTGACGGCCGGCGGCCAGCCGGTGACGCTGACGCAGGCGCAGTCGACCGGGATGCCGAACGCGCCGTTCCAGATCGATGCTGCGGCCGGCCTGAACGGCAGCGGCGTCGTCGTCGGCCAGAACATCATCACGCGCGACCTGGTGCACCGCTTCTACAACAACCAGCTGCAGATCAACGGCGGGCGCAACGACCTGTTCGCGGCCTACTCCGATGCCGGCGGCCTGGCGATGGGCTATTACGACGGCAGTGCGATGAAGCTGTGGAAGCTCGCGCAGCAATACACGCTGGCCGACAACTTCTTCATGGGCACGTTCGGTGGTTCGTTCCTGAACCACCAGTACCTGATCTGCGGCTGCGCGCCGACCTACCCGAACGCCGATGCGCCCGACTCGCCGGCGAAGGACTCGATCTCGCTGATCGTCACCGACGCGCAGGGGCGCTTCAAGGGCTTCGTGCCGGCCGACAACATGCCCAAGACCGTGCTCGCCGGCGCGCCGCGCCACAAGCGCGACAGCACGTTGACGCCGAAGGACGCCGACGGCAATTTCTACGCGATCAACACGATGCAGCCCGCCTACCAGCCGAGCTTCAATGCGCCGGCCGCGAACGGCGACGCACGCTTGGCCGACACGAGCAAGCCGACGACCTTGCCGCCGCAGCCGCAGCCGACGATCGGCGACCGGCTCGATGCGAAGGGCGTCGCCTGGGCCTGGTATGCCGGCGGCTGGAACACCGTCGAAAGCGGCTCGCCGGAGGCGCGCAAGCAGATGTACAGCGGCCAGATCAACTTCCAGCCGCACCATCAGCCGTTCAACTACTACGCCGCGTTCGACCCGGCCACGCATGCCGCGGCACGCAGCGCGCACCTGAAGGACTTCGACACGAGCTTCCTCGCCGATGCGGCCGCCGGCAAGCTACCGCCGGTCGCGTTCTACAAGCCGCAGGGCGGGCTGAACCAGCATCCCGGCTATGCGAACGTCAGCGACGGCGATGCGCACATCGCCGAGGTGATCGCCAAGCTGCAGCAGAGCCCGCAGTGGAAGCGCATGCTGATCGTCGTGACCTACGACGAGAACGGCGGCTTCTACGACCACGCCGCGGTGCCGGCCGGCGACCGCTTCGGTCCGGGCACGCGCGTGCCGGCGATCATCGTCTCGCCGTTCGCGAAGCAGGGCTTCGTCGACAAGACGCCGTACGACACCGGCTCGATCCTGCGCTTCATCACGCACCGCTGGTCGCTCGCGGCGCTGCCCGGCATCGCGCTGCGCGATGCCGGTCTCGCGCGCAACGGCAGCGCGCCGATGGGCGACCTGAGCGCCGCGCTCGATTTCGGCCGCTGAGCCCAGGGACCGCCATGCTGCGCGCGATCGCGTTGTTCGTCCTGCTGGTGCTCGTCGGCCTGTTCGCGCTGGGCAACTGGAGCGCGTTCACCGCGCCGACGAGCCTGAGCCTGGGCGTCACGACGGTGCAGGCACCGCTCGGGCTGATCATGCTCGGGCTGCTCGGTTTTCTCTGCGTGCTGTTCACGGTCTGGGTGATCTCGCTGCAGGCGAGTTCGCTCGCGGCCGCGCGCCGCCAGACCCGCGAACTGCAGGCGCAGCGCGACCTCGCCGACAAGGCCGAGGCCTCGCGCTTCACCGAGCTGCGCGGCGAACTGCTGGCGCGGCTGGACCGGCTGCAGAACGAGTCGCGCGTCGCGATCGAGCAGAACAGCAACGCGGTCGCCGCGCAGATCGGCGAGCTCGAGGATCGGCTCGAACGCGACCACCTGGCGCCGCCGACCGGGCCCTGACGAAGCCCGCGCGCCGGCCGCGCGGATCAGATGTCGAAGAACACCGTCTCGGCTTCGCCCTGCAGGTGGATGTCGAAGCGGTAGACGACCTGGGCGCCGCGCATCTCGCGCGGCGCGATCAGCGTCGCGCGGCGCGCCTCCCACTCGATCAGGTTCAGCACCGCGTCCTTCGCGTTGGCCTCGGCCTCGTCGCCGAAGTACAGCCGCGTGCTCAGCCCGAGGTTGATGCCGCGCGCGACGATCCACAGGTTGATGTGCGGCGCCATGAAGCGGCCGTTGCGGCCGGCCACCGGGCCGGGCTTGATCGTGTCGAAGGTGTAGAGGCCGGTGTCGAAGTCGGTGCAGCTGCGGCCCCAGCCGCGGAACGATGGATCGAGCGACTTGCCGGCCTGGTGATCGGCCGGGTGCGCGTAGCGGCCCGCGGCGTTCGCCTGCCAGCTCTCGATCAGCACGTCTTTCAGCACGGTGCCGATGCCGTCGAACACCCGGCCCTCGATGCGGATGCGCTCGCCCTGCGTCTGCGCGTTCGTCAGCACGCTGCCGAAGTTGTTCTCGAAGATCTCGAAGCCGGCCTGCCGCGGCGCCAGGCCGATGTGCACGTACGGCCCGGCGGTCTGCGATGCGGTCTCGCGCAGCAGCGGCGGCATACGTTGCTGCGTCATGACGTCACCCCCTGCACCGCGTTCTCGAACAGCGTCGCGCGCTGGCCGCGCAGCACGATGTCGAAGCGGTAGGCGCGGCTGTCGAGCGGCACGAAGGCGCTGCGATCCTGCAGCGCGATCAGGCCGCGGACCTGTTCTTCGCTCGGCACGGTCGCCAGGATCGGGCAGCTCGCGATCAGCGGGTCGCCCTCGAAGTACATCTGCGTGATCAGGCGCTGGACCCAGCCGCTGCCGCTGATCGCGTAGTGGATGTGCGCGGGGCGCCAGTCGTTGATGCGGTTGCGCCAGGGGTAGGGGCCGGGGCGGATCGTGCGGTAGGCGTAGTAGCCGTTCGCGTCGGTCAGCATGCGGCCGCAGCCGCCGAAGTTGGGGTCGAGCGCGCCGATGTACTGGTCCTTCTTGTGGCGGTAGCGGCCGCTCGCGTTGCATTGCCAGACCTCGACCAGCGCGTTCGGGACCGGCCGGCCGAGCTGGTCGTGCACGTAGCCGTGCACGACGATGCGCTCGCCGATCGGCAACCCGCCTTTCGCGGCGTTCATGATCAGGTCGTGATCGAGCGGGCCGAACTCGTCGGCACGAAACACCGGCGCGGTCACCTCGGACAGCGAGTTCTGCAGCGAGATCGGCGCCAGCCGCGGGCTGCGCAGCACGCTGGTCTTGTAGCCCGGCGCGAGCGCGGGCGGATGCGACGTGGTGTCGCGCATCAGGTATTCGGCATCGGCGGCCGGGGCTCTGCCCATCATGCGTGTCTCCGTGGCAGTGGTGAGTTCGGGAGTGCGACTTTAGGAGCGGGCGGGCGCGCGGGCAATTGATTTGTTGGCACGCTTTCGATTCCCGGAGGTTATCGAACCGGCGGGCGCCGACTGGCGCCGCTGCGCGGCCTGCGCGCGCAGCGCGGTCAGAAAGGCGCGCAACATTGCGCTCGTCGCCGGCTCGGTGCGCAGCATCAGGCCGACGGCTTCTTCCGGCTTCAGGTCGATATTCAGCCGGGCCAGCGTGCCGGCCTGCAGGTCGTGCTGCACCGCGCCCAACGGGGTGAACCAGAGGTTATCGCCTTGCAGCACCAGCTGGCGCGCCAGCGAGGTGTCGAGCGTCTCGACCAGCCCGGCTTGCGCGCCGACGCCGTGACGCGACAGAAAGCCATCGGCGACCTGCCGGATCAGCGTGCCGGCAAGCGGCAGCACGAGCGGGTAGGCGCCGATCGCGGTCAACCCCGCAGCCGCTTTCGCGCCGCGCGCGCGCGCATTCAGCGCATGCCCGGGCCGCAGCACGATGACCAGCGGTTCGGCGTACAGGTGCTCGAAGCTCAGTCCGGCCATCAGCGCCGGATCGGACAGGCGGCCGATCACCGCGTCGAGCTCGCGCGCACGCAGCTGCTCGATCAGCTGCGCGTTGCGCCCGGTCGCGATGCGCACGCTGCAGCGCGGCCAGCGTGCCGCGAAGGCCAGCAGCACGCCGGGCAGGAACGACGCCGCCACCGTGGGCAGCACGCCGATGCGCAGCGGCGCGGCGTCGGGCGCGCGCAGCACGCTGTCGACCGCGAGACCGAGCGCGTTGACGCTGTCGTTGGCGTGGCGCATGAAGGCCTCGCCCTCGGGCGTCAGCGTGGCGCCGAGGCGGCCGCGCACGAACAGCGGCCGGTCGAGCAGGCTCTCGAGCTGGCTCAGCGTCTTCGTCACCGCCGGCTGCGTGATCGCCAGCGCCTGCGCGGCGCGCCGCAGCGTGCCGAACTGCGCGACCGCGAGAAAGCACTGCAGGTGGCGCAGGCGGATGCGGCCGAGCGCGCCGGCGCGCAGCAGGCGGTCGTCGCGCGATTCGGCGGGGAGCGGCGGCGTGGCGCGGCGTGGCATGGGCCATCTTAGCGAGCGAGCGCACGTGGGCTCGCACGTGGGCCGCCGCCGATCGGCAAAGCCGATGTTCGCCTACACAGAGCGGGCCGCGCGCCGGATCAAATAAAGCTCCCGAGACTCATTGGAGACCCCCATGAGACGCCAGTCCGCCATCTGCACGATCGCAGCGCTTTCCATGAGCTTCAGCGGCCTCGCCGCGGCGCAGCAGGACAAGGACATCCGCTCCGAGCGCGCCGAGCAGGAGCGCAATGACGCGAGGCAAGCGCGCGAGCGCGGCTGGGACCGGGATCATCGCGACTACCGCGAGTACCGCGACTATCG
Organism: Rhizobacter sp. P5_A1; assembly: GCF_056400745.1. Classification (NCBI taxonomy): domain Bacteria; kingdom Pseudomonadati; phylum Pseudomonadota; class Betaproteobacteria; order Burkholderiales; family Sphaerotilaceae; genus Rhizobacter; species Rhizobacter sp. P5_A1. The sequence continues at coordinate 740 of NZ_JBFUKR010000032.1, read as the reverse complement.
CGACCGTCGGGACTACCGCGACTACCGCGAGCGCCACGACTACCGCGGTCCGCCGCCGGGCTATGGCTACGACCATCGTGGCCGAGGCGCCGGGCCGTACCACAGCTTCTACCGGGGCTCACGGCTGCCGCCCGAATGGCGCAGCCGCAGCTACGTCGTCGACGACTGGCGCGCCCACCACCTGCGCCGGCCGCCGCAGGGCTACTACTGGGTCCAGACCGGCACCGACTACGTGCTGGTCGCGATCGCGACCGGGATCATCGCGTCGATCATCCTGAATCAGTAGAGCGATGGCGAGGGCCCTTGACGGGCCCTAGCACACACTTGCAAACCGCGATGCGACGGGCGGGCCGGTAAACTCGCGGCCTTTGCCGCTGTCTGCGCCCATGGCCGTCGCTTCTTCCACGCCTGCTGCCTTCGAACTGAAAAGCGCCGCGCTCACGCTCGTCGCGGTGGTGCTCAAGACGACCGACCTCGCGCGGCTCTCGCAGGCACTCGACGAGCGCTTCGGCGATGCGCCCGAGCTCTTCAACCAGGACCCGGTCGCGATCGATCTCTCGTTCGTGCGCGACGCCGTCGAGCCGATCGACTTCGTCGTGCTGATCCACCTGCTGCGCGGCCACAAGATGCTGCCGGTTGCGGTGAAGGCGGGCAGCCTGCAGCAGATGGAGGATGCACTCGCCGCCGGCCTGGCCGAGGCGCACGGCAGCGCCGCCGCCGCGGCGCCGCCCGCACCGCGC
>NZ_JBFUKR010000031.1:0-55309 GCF_056400745.1 Rhizobacter sp. P5_A1 | reverse complement strand
GCCTGGGCCGCCGCGTGGGCCTGGCTCGCGCGACCGCCGGTCGCCGCGGGGTTCGCGAGCGTGATGGTCGCGACGCTGGTCGGCGTCCTGTGGTGGGATCAGCCGCTGGACCCGACGCGCATGCCGCCGCCGGCCAGCGAAACGACCGCGGCGCCGAGCGGTGCAGCGCCGACGCCCGCTCCGACCGCGGCACCGCCGACCGACGCGGCGGCGGATCGCAAGGGCGCAGCGCAGGCCGAACTCGATGGCGCGCCCGAACCGCGGCGCGCGGCCCCGAAGCCAGCGGCGCCGCGCGTCGCGCCGGGGCGCGCAGCGGCGCCGGCACCGACGGTCCGGCAGGCTGAACCGCAACCCGAAGCGCCCGCGCCGTTCAGGGAGCAACGCGCTCCCGACGAAGCCGCACCGGCCGCGGCACCTGCACCTGCACGAGCGCCGGCGCCGCCACAAGCCGATGCGCAGCGACGGCGCGAGGCGGCACCCGCGTCGGACAACATGGCCACGACGGCACGCGACGAAGCGAGCGCGACCGCGTCTGGAGCGCTCGCTCGAGGCGCGGCGAAGGCGGCCGCGCCGCGCCGCGAAGACGCGCTCGCGCCGGCCCGCCCCGCGGCGCTGAGCGCGTTGCTGGCCTCGGTCGCCGCACAGCCCGAGCGCTGGACCTGGCAACGCGGTGGTGCGCTGCAGGCGATGACCCCCGCGCTGCAGCGCTGGCTCGTGCAGCTCGACCGCGCGACCGCCGTGCACTGGCGCAGCGCCGCCGAACCGGCGCCGGCCGACCCGGGCAGCGTGCTGCGCCTGTCACGCGACGACGCGGCGCCGGCCGCCATGCTGCGGCTCACCGACGACGCGGTCTGGTTCGCGCCGGCGTCGCGGGCCGAGCTGCCGCGCGCCGCGATCGACACGTTGAAACAGGCGCTCGACGAAGCCACCCGCTGACATGACGGCCCCAGGGCGCTCGCCTGAGACGCCCGCAGTCGACCCGCCCGGGCGCGACGTGCCCGACCGTTATCATGGTCGGTTTTGCGCGCCTTCCCGATGCCCGACTCTGCCGACACCGCCGCTGCGCCCCCGTCGTCGCTCGAAGCGACGATGATCCGCGTGCGCGGGGCGCGTACCCACAATCTGAAGAACATCGACCTCGACATCCCGCGCAACCAGCTCGTGGTGATCACCGGTCTGTCGGGCTCCGGCAAGAGCTCGCTCGCGTTCGACACGCTGTATGCCGAGGGCCAGCGCCGCTATGTCGAGAGCCTGTCGGCGTACGCGCGGCAGTTCCTGCAGCTGATGGACAAGCCCGATGTCGACGTGATCGAGGGCCTGTCGCCGGCGATCAGCATCGAGCAGAAGGCGACCTCGCACAACCCGCGCTCGACCGTCGGCACCGTCACCGAGATCCACGACTACCTGCGCCTGCTGTATGCGCGCGCCGGCACGCCGTTCTGTCCCGACCATGGCCTGCCGCTGCAGGCGCAGAGCGTGAGCCAGATGGTCGACGCGGCGCTCGCGCTGCCGCCGGAGACTCGCCTGATGATCCTCGCGCCCGTCGTGCGCGACCGCAAGGGCGAGTTCGGCGAGCTCTTCGCCGAGATGCAGTCGCAGGGCTATGTGCGCTTTCGAGTCGACGGCGCCGCGTACGAGGCGGCCGATGTGCCGAAGCTGAAGAAGGCCGAGAAGCACGACATCGACGTCGTGATCGATCGCGTGAAAGTGCAGCCCGGCCTGCAGCAGCGCCTGGCCGAGAGCTTCGAGGCCGCGCTGCGCATCGCCGACGGGCGCGCGATGGCGCTCGAGATGGATTCAGGCAAGGAGCACCTGTTCTCGAGCAAGTTCGCGTGCCCGGTGTGCAGCTATTCGCTCAGCGAACTAGAGCCGCGCCTGTTCTCGTTCAACTCGCCGGTCGGCGCCTGCCCGACCTGCGACGGCCTCGGCCACACGACGGTGTTCGACGCCGACCGCGTCGTCGCGTTTCCGTCGCTGAGCCTGGCCAGCGGCGCCGTGAAGGGCTGGGACCGGCGCAACGCCTACACGTTCTCGCTGCTCGAGAGCGTCGCGCGCCACTACGCGTTCGACATCGAGAGCGCGTTCGAGGAGCTGCCCGCCGGCGCGCAGAAGGTGCTGCTGCACGGCTCGGGCAGCACCGACATCGAGTTCGTCTACGCGGCCGAGAGCGAAGGCCGGGGCGGGCGCGGCAAGGCGCGCGTCGTCAAGCGCTCGCACCCGTTCGAGGGCATCCTGCCGAACCTGGAGCGGCGCTTCCGCGAGACCGATTCGGCGGCGGTGCGCGAAGACCTGATGCGCTACCAGAGCGCGAAGCCCTGCCCCGATTGCGACGGCACGCGGCTGCGGCGCGAAGCGCGCCACGTGTTCCTGGTCGACGCGAAGAGCGATGCGAAGGAGCCAATCTTCCGCGTCGAGCACTTCACCTTGCGCGAGTGCCTGGCCTACTTCGAATCGCTGACGCTGCAGGGCGCGAAGGCCGAGATTGCCGACAAGGTCGTGCGCGAGATCCGCTCGCGCCTGAAGTTCCTGAACGATGTCGGGCTGAACTACCTGAGCCTGGATCGCAACGCCGATTCGCTCTCGGGCGGCGAGTCGCAGCGCATCCGGCTCGCCTCGCAGATCGGCTCCGGGCTGACCGGCGTGATGTACGTGCTCGACGAGCCCAGCATCGGGCTGCACCAGCGCGACAACGAGCGCCTGATCGGCACCCTGCGCCACCTGCGCAACATCGGCAACAGCGTGCTCGTCGTCGAACACGACGAGGACGCGATCCTGGCCGCCGACCACGTGATCGACATGGGCCCGGGCGCCGGCGTGCACGGCGGGCGCGTGATGGCGCAGGGCACGGCGCAGCAGGTCGCCGCGAACCCCGACTCGCTGACCGGCCAGTACCTGTCCCGCGCGCTGCGCATCGCGGTGCCGGCCAGGCGCCACACGCTCGCCGACACGGCCGAGCCGCAGACACTGCGCATCGAGGGCGCACGCGGCAACAACCTGAAGAACGTCAGCGTCGGGATCCCGGTCGGCCTGCTGACCTGCGTGACCGGCGTCTCGGGTTCGGGCAAGAGCACGCTGGTCAACGACACGCTGTACGCGACGGTCGCGCGCAAGCTGTACAACAGCCACGCCGAGGCGGAGCCGGTCGATTCGATCGAAGGCCTGGACACCTTCGACAAGGTCATCAACGTCGACCAGAGCCCGATCGGCCGCACGCCGCGCAGCAACCCGGCGACCTACACCGGCATGTTCACGCCGATCCGCGAACTCTTCGCCGAGATGAACACCGCGAAGGAACGCGGCTACGGCCCGGGGCGCTTCAGCTTCAACGTCGCCGGCGGGCGCTGCGAGGCCTGCCAGGGCGACGGCGTGCTGAAGGTCGAGATGCACTTCCTGCCCGACGTGTACGTGCCCTGCGACGTCTGCCACGGCAAGCGCTACAACCGCGAGACGCTCGAGGTGCTCTACAAGGGCAAGAACATCACCGACGTGCTGAACCTGACCGTCGAGGACGCGCACGCGTACTTCAACGCGGTGCCGAACATCGCGCGCAAGCTGCAGACGCTGCTCGATGTCGGCCTGGGCTACATCCGCCTCGGCCAGAGCGCGACGACGCTCTCGGGCGGCGAGGCGCAGCGCGTCAAGCTCGCACTCGAGCTGAGCAAGCGCGACACCGGGCGCACGCTGTACATCCTCGACGAGCCGACCACCGGCCTGCACTTCGCCGACATCGACCTGCTGCTGCGCGTGCTGCACCAGCTGCGCGACGCCGGCAACACGATCGTCGTGATCGAGCACAACCTCGACGTCATCAAGACCGCCGACTGGATCATCGACATGGGCCCCGAAGGCGGCGCCGGCGGCGGCACGGTGCTGGTCGCCGGCACGCCGGAGGACGTGGCGGCGCACCCGGACAGCTTCACCGGGCGCTACCTGAAACCGCTGCTCGGCGCCTGAGCGAGACGACTCAGGACGGCCCGGCGCGCCATGCGCGTGCGGCCTCCTGCACCATGCTCTGCACGTTGCGCGTCTCGGCGTACACCTTGCGCAGGTGCGTCGCATGGTTGCCGGCGCGCGCGGCGCAGCGCTCGATCTCCTCGAGCGCCGGCAGGCTTTGCAGCACCGCGCCATGCGGCTCGACATGGCGCAGCGTCGCGAGGATGTCCTCGCGGATCGTGCGGCTCTCGCGCGTGCGCGGATCGACCATCGTGCCGTCGAGGCCGAAGCGGCAGGCCTGGAAGCGGTTGAAGGTGTAGACGAGGTAGTCGTCTTCCTGCGGCGGCGGCTCGACTCGCTCGAGCAGGCGCCGGCAGATCGCCTGCAGATAGCACGCGAGCGCGGCGGCGCGCTCGACCGTCAGCGGCGTGTCGCAGACGCGCAGCTCGATCGTGCCGTACTCGGGCTTGGGGCGGATGTCCCAGTAGAAGTCCTTCATCGACTGGACGACGCCGGTCGCTTCCATCTTCGTGAAGTAGCCGTGCGCGAAGTCGTCCCAGCGCAGCGTGAACGGGGCGCGGCCGCTGAGCGGGAACGCGAACACCGAGTTCAGGCGCGCCGAATCGAACAGCGTGTCGACGCCCTGGAAGAACGGCGACGAGGCCGACAGCGCGATGAAGTGCGGCACGTAGCGCGACAGCGAGTGCAGCAGGAACAGCGCGTCGTCGCCCGATGCGCAACCCACATGCACATGCTGGCCGAACACCGTGAACTGCTTTGCGAGGTAGCCGTAGAGCTGCGAGATCTGCTGGAAGCGCGGCTTCGAGAACACGCGCTGCTCCGACCAGCGCTGAAACGGGTGCGTGCCGCCGCCGGCGATGTCGATGTTCAGCCGGTCGCAGGCCGCGGTCAGCGTGTCGCGCATGCCGCGCAGCTCGGCGAGCAGCGGCGCATGCAGCGTCTGGATGCCGGTCGCGATCTCGATCATGCTCTGCGTCATCTCGGGCGTGACCGTGCCCGGGAAGGGCTTGCGCGAAAGCAGCTCCAGCAGGTCGTTGGAGCTCGAGGTCAGGTCGAAGTCGACGGTGTTGACGAGCTGCAGCTCGAGCTCGACGCCGAGCGTCAGGGCCTGCGATGTTCCGAATGGTCCCAGGGGCATGTCAGCGACTCCTCCAGGCTGCGCAGACCTTCTGACCTCGGAGCGGCAAAGGCGAGAGCGGCCACAGTGGTCTACCGCCGGAACGCCGCCGTGGGTGGCCTTCGCGGCAGGCGCTCACGAATAGCCGCAATGGGCCGAGAGCAGACCCCTGTCGCAGACGACGACTCATTTCAACCTTCCTCCGGATGCGCTTCGCGCGCCAGCATCAGCGCGCGCTGCGTGACAAGCGGGCCCAGCACGCCGAGCACGACGAGCAGGCCGCCGATCGCGGGCAGACTGTCGCGCGCAAGATCGAAGCCGTAGAGGCGGCTTTCCTCGAGCAAGAGCAGCGCGAACGCCGACATCGGCATCAGCGTCAGGCCGGTCAGCACGCCCTTGCGCAAGGTCGTGCCGCTGGCGCGCGCGACGCCGACGTTGATCAGCATGTGCACGGCACTGCGCGTGCCGAGCACGGCGGCGCCGAGGACCAGCCCCGCGACCAGCCCGCTCCACGACAGCAGGCTGCCGACGAAGACGAACAGGAACACCGCGAGCACCTCGCCGAGCGCGCCGAAGTTGCGTTGCGCATGGCTCAGCATCACGCGGCGCTCGCGCGCGACGACACCGAATGCGAGCGCCGCGAGCAGCGGCGAGAGATGCAGGCTTTGCGCCGCGCCGCTCAACAGCAGCACGAGCAGCGCGAAGGTCACGGTGGTGCTCCGGCTGCTCGTCGCGAGGCGGTTCAGCAGCGGCGCGACGAAGCCGAAGATCGCGCCGGCGACCAGCGACAGGCAGATCACGTAGACGCTGTTGAACGCCGCCTTGCCGAGCTCGCCGCTGGTCTCCAGATGCCAGTAGCCGACGACGAGCTTCAGCAGCAGCACCGCGACGAGGCAGTTCAGCGCGCACAGGTGCAGCAGCCGCTCGGTGACCTGGCCGGCACTGCGCAGCTCGTGCGTGACGCGCATGATCTCGGCCGGCGAGCTCGCGACGCACAGCGCCGCGAGCACGAGGCGGTGGTCGATCGGCACGTCGAACAGGCCGGCGACCCAGAACACCGCACCGAAGGTCAGCAGCGCCTGCGCGATCGCAGCACCCAGCACCCACGGGTTGTGGCGAAACCAGCGCGGGTTGATGCGGTAGCCGAGCTCGAACAGCGTGAGCGCGAGGGCGACGTTCGCCAGGAAGCCCTGCGCCACCTGCGACGCGACGTTCTGCGACAGGCCGGCACCGCCGAGCACCAGGCCGACCACGCCGTAGGCGCACACGCGCGGCACGTTCCAGTGGCGGAAGGCCCATTCGCCGGCAAGCCACGCGGCAAGCAGCATCAGCGGCCAGGCGACCAGCGGGCCGAGCAGATCGATGTTCATGCGCAGAGTCGCTCGTTGTTGTTCTGGGCGCGCAGCCTACCCCGCCCCGGCGACCGCGATGCATCTCAATTTTGCAGAAGGGGCTATTGCAGTGCTTTGCGAAGCAACTCATTACATGTGCGATTGCATTTGCGGCAATATACTTTGCGCAAATGAAATCGAATGTGACGCCCCGGCCCGCGCGGCGACGCCGCGCGCCGGTCGGGCTCGACGTGCTGCAGCAGCTGCGCGTCGTCGTGCGGCTGGCCGGCAATCACTCGGCGAAGATCGAGCGCAACACCGGTATCCCCAGCGCGCGCCTGTGGGCGCTGCACGAGGTCGCGCAAGCCGATGGGCTGAGCGTCGGCGAACTCGCGCAGCGCTTGCGCGTGCATCAGACGACGGTCAGCAATCTGCTGAGCCGGCTCGAGGCGGCGGGGCTGGTGCGCAAGGGCCGCTCGCCGAGCGACCAGCGCGTCGTGCACATCCACCTGACCGCCGCCGGGCGCCGGGCGCTGAAGAGCGCCGCCGCGCCGGCACGCGGCTTGCTGCCGAACGTGCTCGACGGCATGAGCGCTGCGCAGCTGCGCAAGGTCCACGACGGCCTCGCGGTGCTGGTCGACTGCATGGGCGGCTTCGATCCGGCACTGGCCGCGAGGCCGCTTCCCTTCACCGAATGAGCGGGTCGCCCGGCTCGTTCGCCACTTCGCCACTCCAGGAGTTTTCCGATGATCAACAAGTCTCTCTCGATCGCCATCCTCGCCGCGGCCGCGCTCGCCGCCTGCAGCAGCACACCGCTGGACACGCCGAAGGCGCCGGTCTCGACCGCGTCGTCGGTGCCCGCGACGCCGCCGTCGACCGGCACCGCGCAGAGCACGGTCGCGACCGTCACGCTCGACCCGCTCGACGACCCGAAGAGCGAGCTCGCAGCGCGCAGCGTCTACTTCGGCTACGACGACTTCGTGATCGACGCGAAGTACCAGCCGCTGGTGCAGGCGCATGGCCGCTACCTGCAGGCGCATCCGCTGCTGCAGATTCGCGTCGAGGGCAACACCGACGAGCGCGGCTCGCGCGAGTACAACCTCGCGCTCGGCGACAAGCGCGCACAGATCGTCGCGAAGCAGCTCGTCGTGATGGGCGCGAAGCCGGCGCAGATCGAGGCCGTCAGCTACGGCGAGGAGCGCCCGAAGGCCGAGGGTCACGACGAGGCCGCGTGGGCCGAGAACCGCCGCGCCGACATCCGCTACCTGAAGCGCTGACCCTCGCCTTCGACGCGGCCGGAGGCGGATCGCTAGACTGAGCGCTTCGTTTCCGGAGATCGCATGAGTCTCGTCGTCGACTACTACTTCGCCCCGAATTCGCCCTGGACCTACCTCGGCCACGCGCGCCTCGCGCAGATCGCGAAGGCCGCCGGCGCGCGCGTCAACGTGCTGCCGGTCGATCTCGGGGGCAAGGTGTTCCCGGTCTCGGGCGGGTTGCCGCTGGCCAGGCGTGCGCCGCAGCGCCAGGCCTATCGACTGGTCGAGCTGCGGCGCTTCGCCGAGCACCTCGGCGTGGCGCTGAATCTGCAGCCGAAGTTCTTCCCGGTTGCATGCGACGACGCCGCACGGCTGATCATCGCCGTCGACCTGCATGACGGCAGCGATGCCGCGATGGCGCTGACCGGTGCCGTGCTGCGCGCGGTCTGGGCCGAGGAGCGCAACATCGCCGACGCCGGCACGCTCGCCGCGATCCTCGCCGAACAGTCGCTGCCGGCGCAGCGGCTCGACGCGTCGCACGCTGCGGCCGTGCAGGCGCGCTACGAGACCGACTCGCAGCGCGCGATCGACGCCGGCGTGTTCGGCGCACCGAGCTACGTCGTCGACGGCGAGCTGTTCTGGGGCCAGGACCGGCTCGATTTTCTGCAGCGCCGGCTGGCGCGCGGCTGAACCCGCACACGCGAACGCCAGACGTGAAAAAGCCGGTGCAAGCACCGGCTTTTCGTTCTGCCAGAGCGCCCGAGAGCGCGCCGACGCTCAGCTCAGATGAGCGTTGATCAGCTTGGTCATCTCGAACATCGAGACTTGCGCCTTCTTGAAGATTTCCTTCAGCTTGGCGTCGGCGTTGATCATCGTCTTCTTCGCTGCGTCCTGCAGCTTGTTGGCCTTGATGTACTCCCAGACCTTCTTCGTCACCTCGGTGCGCGGCACCGGCTTGGAGCCGATGATCGCAGCGAGTGCCGGGCTCGGGGTCATCGCCTTCATGAAGGCGGCGTTGGGAGTGCGCTTCTTGGCCGGAGCGGCCTTCTTCGCCGGCGCCGCCTTCTTGGCAGCGACCTTCTTCGCCGGAGCGGCCTTCTTGGCAGGTGCCGCTTTTTTCGCTGCCGGTGCAGCCTTCTTTGCCGGTGCCGCCTTTTTCGCGGGCGCCTTCTTCGCAGTTGCCATGTTGATTCTCTCCATCAAGAGTTGTTGATGTGCCCGGGATGGGCGAGAGCCGCGTGGACTCTCATTTCTCCATAGCACCGTGCGGAGCGAATGGTAATGCCTGCAAAGGGTGTAGAGAAAGAGTTTTCACGGGAGAAACACGCATTTCTTCGAGGTGGGAAGCGCTTTGTCGTGGCGAGGCGTCACTGGGCATGCGCCCATTCGATCGCCGGCTCACGCGATGTCGTTCGACTGCGGCGCGCGTTTGCGGCCGGTCAACATGCTTGCGACGAGGTTCTCGCGGTGCCGAACGCTGGCGTAGATCACGCCCGCGATGTGCGCGACGACGAGCCCGAGCAGCGCCCACGCGAGCGCGCGGTGGATCCGCTCGACGGTCTCGTCGCCCCAGAACGCATCGGTCGTGTAGAGCCAGCCGGTCAGCGCGAGCGCGGCGACGCACAACATCAGCGCGACGACCATCCAGCCGCCGAGCGGGTTGTGGCCGAGGAAGCGCGGCTCGCGGCGATGCGCCGCCGCGAGCGCATAGCGCAGCGTTGCGCACGGCCCGCGAACGAACTGACGCAGGCGCGCATAGCGCCCGCCGAACACGCCCCACACGCTGCGCAGCACGACGACCGCGAGCACCACGTAGCCGGCCGGCTGGTGCGCGCCGAACAGCACGACGGTGCTCAGCGCCGCGAGCGCGACCGACGCGACGAGCGCCCAGTGCAGCCCGCGCACCGCGCGATCCCAGACGCGCAGTGTCGGCAGCGATGCGCGCTCGCGCGTCGTCGGCGTCACGGGAGGATCACTTCGGCGCGGTCACGAGCTCGAAGGTCTTCGGGTGGAAGAACAGCTCGACGTTGCGGCCGGTCTCGTTTTTGCCGTAGACCTCGTAGCAGCCGTTCGTGATCTTCACGCGGCTGATCTTCCAGCCCTGGTTCGTCAGCTTGCGTTCGAGTTCGGCCTGCGGCTTCCATTCTTCCTTCGGGATCGGCTCGCACTTCTCGGCGTGCTGCGCGTACGCGCTGCCGGCGGCGGCCAGGCTCAGGAAGGCGGCGGCGATCAGGAGGGTCGGTTTCATGTTTCGTCCTTTCGGGGTGGTGGGTGATGGAAAAGCGATGCGGGACCTAGACATCGGCCCACATGCGCAGCAGGTTGTGGTACGTGCCGGTCAGACCGATCACGGCCGGATCGGTTTCGCCGACGCGCGTGCGCAAGCGCATCAGGTGCGTGTCCATCTCGAACAGCAGCCGGCGCGCCTCGTCGCTGCGCACCATGCTCTCGAGCCAGAAGAAGCTCGCCAGGCGCGCCCCACGCGTCACCGGCTCGACGCGGTGCACGCTGGTGCCGGGGTACAGCACCATGTCGCCGGCCGGCAGCTTGATGCGCGGCGCGCCGTAGGTGTCCGCGATCGTCAGCTCGCCGCCGTCGTATTCGTCGGGGTCGGCGAGGAACAGCGTGCAGCTGACATCGGTGCGCACGCGCTCGCCCTGCCTGCCGGGGATGAAGCGCACCGCGTTGTCGACATGGCTGCCGAACGCGTTCGCGCGGCCGCTGTAGCGGTTGAACAGCGGCGGGAACACGCGCTTGGGCAGCGCCGCCGAGAAGAACACCGCGTGCCGGTTCAGGCCGCCGAGCACGAGGCGCTGCAGCGCCTGCGTGTCGGCGCCGTCCTGCGGCAGCTGCTCGTTGTTCTTCGCCTGCGCCGACTGCACGCCGGCCGTGACGCGGCCGTCGCCCCAGGTCGCGCGCGCCAGGATCGCGCGCGCCTCGCGCAACTCGTCGGCGTTCAGGACTTCCTTGACGTGCAGCAGCATGCGGTCTTGCCTTCAGGCCTCGGAAGCTAAAAGCGCGCGGTCATCGTGAGCTGGACCGAGCGCCCAGCGCCCGGGATGTAGTGGCCGGTGTACAGCGCATCGGCATACAGCCTGTCGGTCAGGTTCGCGACGTTGAGCTTGAACGCGACCGCCTCGTTCAGCGTGTACTCGGCCAGCAGATCGCCGGTCACGAAGCTCGGCGCGACGATGCCGGCCGGGTTGCGGTTCGGCGTTTGCGCGCTGCGCGCGTTCAGGCCGGCGCCCAGACGCAGGCTCTGCGTGAACTGGTAGGTCATCCAGATCGTGCCGCTGTGGCGCGGCGTCAGGGCCGAGCGCGTGCCTTCGCCTTCGCCGACACCGGGAGTCGACCCCGGCGCACCGGCGTCGATGCGGGCCACCGGCGTCCACGCGTACGAGCCGAACACCTCCCAGCCAGGCAGGATGCGGCCGGCGAGGTCGAACTCCAGCCCCGCCGCGTGGCGCTTGCCGGACAGCACGGCCTGCGTCGCGGCACTGTCGGGGTCGCGGTTGCGCTCGTTCTTCTTGACGCTGTAGAAAGCGGCGGCGCGCGTGCTCAGCCTGCCATCGAACCAGTCGAGCTTCGCACCGAGCTCGTAGTTCTCGCTGCTCTCGGGCGGCGTGTTGCTGGTCTGGCTGTCGTACTGGTAGGTGTCGCCCGAGGTGTTGAACGAGGTGCCGTACGAGAAGTGGAACGACGCCGTGTCGCTCGGCTGGTACAGCACGCCGGCTCGCTTGCTCCAGAGATGGTCGGAGCGGCCGTAGGCCGGCGCAATCTCCGCGCCGATCACCGGGGTGGTCGCGGACACCGCGGTCGCGTAGCGGTGGTAGTCGCCCTTGAAGTAGTCCCAGCGCAGGCCGCCGAGAATCTTCCAGGCCGGCGCGACCTGCACCAGATCCTGAAAGTACACGCCGAGCGCCTTCGCGTCGAACGCACGGTCCAGGCGCCTGATGCGCAGCGACTCGTCGACCGCGCCGGTTCCGTCATCGGGCGTGCCGACCGTCGTGAACGGGTCGTTCTTGTTGAGCGTCACGCCGGTCGGCAAGGCCGCGACGTTGTCGTTGTGGAAGACCTCGTGGGCCAGATCGACGCCGGTCAGCACCTCGTGCTTGACGCCGAACCAGCCGAACCGGTTGCTGTAGTCGCTTTGGGCGTAGGTCGTCGTCATGTCCTGCACCTTGTTGTTGGTGCCGCGCCGGAGCTGGGTCGCGTCGCTGATGTTGTTCTCGCCGATGTCGGTCGCGACGAAGCGGATCGTGCTGGCGCGCTGGTCGCGGTCGTAGCGGCCCTGGCGGATCGCGCTCTTCAGTTCGCCGCCATCGGCGAAGCGGTGCGTCCAGCCGGCGGTCGCGAGCGCTGCGCCGCCGGCATTGTGGTCGCTGGCCGCACCGTAGTAGTTCGTCGGCTCCAGGCCCTTGATGATGCTCGCCGGGTTGCTCGCCGAGAGCGGCTGCGAGCCGTCGCGCCGCAGCCACGGCAGCCCGTAGTTGATGCCGTTGTCGTTGCGCAGGTAGTAGCCCGACACATGGAACTCGTCGGCGCTGCCGATGCCCCAGCGGAAGGTCGCCGCCAGACCCTGCTTGTCGAGCTTGTCGTTGCCGCCGTGGCCGCTCGCGTTCGTGTTCATCACGTTGATGCGCGCCGCCGAGGTGTCGCTCAGCTTGATGTTGAAGTCGCCGGTGAAGCGCATGAAGCTGCCGCTGCCGAGCGTGAAGTCGACCTGGCTCGCGTTCGACAGGAAGGCCTGCTTGCTGACCTGGTTGACGACGCCGCCGGTCGATCCGCGCCCGAACAACATCGAGGCCGAACCGCGCAGCAGCTCGATGCGGTCGAAGCTGAAGGTGTCGCGCTCGTAGAAGGCCGGGTCGCGCAGGCTGTCGACGTAGATGTCGCCGCTGGCGGCGAGCGAGAAGCCGCGCAGGCGGATGTCTTCCTCGCCGCCCTCGGCCGCCAGGAAGGTCACGCCGGCGGTCTGGTGCAGCGCTTCCTTCAGCGTGTCGATGCGGCGGTCTTCGATCAGCTTCTCGGTGACCACCGTGACCGACTGCGGGATGTCGCGCAGATCCTGCGTGCCCTTGCCGATCGTCGAGGTGGTCGCGCGAACCGAGTTCGCATCGGTCTCGACCTTGGCCTTGACCGCGATCGGCGCCAGCGTCGTTTCGGCCTTCGGCGCGGAGGCCGCAGGCGTCGGCGCCGGCGCGGTCTGCGCGAACGCGGCACCGCCGAGCATGCCGAACCCGGCGGCGAGCGCGCCGAGCGGCAGCAGGCGCGGCGGCGCAGGGGTTGGCAGCTCGATCAGGCCTGCGGCGCGCATGGCCTTCTTTCTGGGTGAACGCGTGGTTTTCGGTCGGTGCAGCACGGTGCTTTCCTTGGATGAAGGGTTGAAGGCACGGGCTGGCGGCGGCGGGCTGGTGCGGGTCAGTGAGTGAATGGCGAGCTGGCTATTTGGTCAGGATCAGTTTTCCGAGCGCGGTCTGCTTCAGGCGGTACAGCGTGCCGTGGTGATCGATCTGGATCTCGAGCGCGGTGCCGAACAGCTGGGTGCTGCTGACGCGGACCGTCGGCGTGGCGCCGGTTCGGGCCGGCAGCGGCGCGGCCCTGCCGTCGGTCGACTGCGGCGCGAACGAGGGCGGCACACCGCGGTCGGTCGTCATTTCGATGCGTCGGGTTCGCTGATGAAGCCGACCTTCGTCAACCCGGCCTTCGATGCATCGGCGAGCGTCTGCGCGACGAAGCGATACGCCACGGCCTGGTCGGCACGCAGGTGCACTTCCGGCTGCGGCGCCTTCTTGCCCTCGAGCTCGAAGCGCTGGCCGGCCTCGGCGCGCGTCACCGGTTCGCCATTCCAGAACAGCGCACCGGTCGCGTCGATCGAGAACTCGACCTTCTCGGGCCGCAGGTCGTTGACCTGCGAGCTCGCCTTCGGCAGCTCGAGCTTGACGGCCTGCGTCAGCAGCGGCGCGGTGATGATGAAGATCACGAGCAGCACCAGCATCACGTCGATCAACGGCACCATGTTGATCTCGGACATCGGCGCGCCGGCGCTCCTGGAGTCGAAACTGGCGAAGGCCATCGCGTCGCTCCTTAGGCCGCGACCGGGCGGCTGCCCGCCATCGGCCGAACGTTCGCCGGCGCCGGCTCGGCGGCCGCGCCGTGGCCGAGCGCCTGGCCCATCGAGACGAAGGTGTGCAGCTCGTACGCGAACGCGTCGAGCCTGGCCGCCAGCACGCGGTTCGCGCGCGTCAGCCAGTTGTAGCCCATCACCGCGGGGATCGCGACCGCGAGGCCAAGGCCGGTCATGATCAGCGCCTCGCCGACCGGGCCTGCGACCTTGTCGAGCGTGCCGGCCCCGCTCATGCCGATCGCCACCAGCGCGTGGTAGACCCCCCAGACCGTGCCGAACAGGCCGACGAACGGCGCGGTCGCACCGACCGTTGCGAGCATCGCGAGGCCGTTCTCGAGCCGCGTGGTTTCCTCGTCGAGCACCTTCTTGATCGTGCGCGTGACGAAGTCGCTCGCCGAACCGGCCTCTTCGAGCTTGGCCGCGCCGTACTTCGCGTGGTGCGCCTGCGCCTGCATCGCGTGCGCGGTCAGGTGCGAGAACGGGTCGCGCACGCCATGCGTCGCGATCTCGCCGGCGACCGCATCGAGCGAGGTCGCGTTCCAGAAGAAGTTCAGGAAGCTCGCGCTGCGGCCGCTTCGCGCCAGCAGCGAGGCGCCCTTGATCGCGATGATGGCCCATGACGCGATCGACATCAGCACCAGGATCGCGAGCAGCGTCCTGCCGACGATGTCGGCCTGGGCGACGAAGTGGCCGAATCCGGGGCCCGCGGTTGCGGCGTTCATTTCAGGGGTCATCTCTACCTCTCCAAACCAAAATCGATCGGTACGTGGGTCCAGCCGGAGACCGGCTGGCCGTTCTCGGTGGGCGGCCGGAAGCGGAACTTCAGCACCGCCGCGAGGGCCGCCGCGTCGAGGCGCTCGAAGCCCGACGACTTGCCGACCTGCACCTGGCGCGGCGCGCCGGCCTCGTCGATGAACACGCGCACCACCACGCGCCCGGCCTCGAGGTTGCGACGCGACAGGCGCGGGTACTCCGGCGCGGGCGTGTCCAGGTACTGCACCGCCGAGGCCGGCAGGACCTTCGGTGGCGCTGGCGGCGCGGGCGATGCCGGCACGGCGGCCATCACCGGCGGCGCGGGCGGCGACGGGGCGATGACGACCGGCTCCGGTGGCGGTGCCGGCACCGTGAACGGGCTGGGCGCCGGACTCGGCGCCGCGGCGATCACCGGCACCGGCGGCGGCGCCTTCTTTGGAATCGGTTGCGGCGGCTGCGGCGGTGGCGGCACCGGCGGTGCCTGGGGTGCCGGTGGCGCAATCAGGTCGACGAACATCGGCGCCGCTTCGCGCACCGCCTCGCGCACCGCGCCGATCTGCATCAGGCCCCAGGCGCCCGCAGCATGCGCGGCGACGATGGCCGCGACCATCAGGCGCTGCTGCGCTGGCGTCAGTGCATCGCTGCCGGTGCCGCGCGGCAGCGGCGGCAAGCGCGCGACGGCCGGGCTCGGCGCGGACGCGGCGCTCGCGGCCATCGGGTTGTCGAAGGGCAGGGTCGGGACATTCATCGAGGGGTCGCCAGCCGCAGAAGCGACATCGCTCGCTGACGAGCATTAAATCTAACACAAATGCGAACGATTCTTATTACTGCTCTTTGCCCGACGATGAGGACCGCGGGCGAAGTGGGCGGCATGCGACGCGCCATCGGGCTCGCACGCCGCGTGGCGCATTACGCCGGGGTATTCTTGCGGCCATGAAAATCATCGTCCGCTGGCTCCTGCTTGCCGCCGCCCTGCTGCTGGTGGCCTACCTCTACCCCGGCGTCACGGTGCAGAGCTTCGGCTCGGCGATGATCGCGGCCTTCGTGCTCGGGCTGCTGAACACCTTGCTGCGACCGGTGCTGGTGCTGCTGACCTTGCCGGTGACGGTGATCACGCTCGGCCTGTTCCTGTTCGTGATCAACGCGCTGATGTTCTACTTCGCCGCGTCGATGCTCGAGGGCTTCCATGTCGCAGGCTTCGTCGCGGCGCTGATCGGCTCGCTGCTGTACAGCCTGTGCGGCATGGTCATCGACGTCGCGATCGAAAGAATCTTCGCCCGCTCCTGATCAACGCCGCGCCGTCTTGACCCCGGCGCCGCGCACTTCGAAGCGCACCGTCTCGAGCGGCCGGCCGTCGCGCCCGCGCAGCGTCAGTTCGTGACGCCCCGGCCACGGCGCCCATGTCAGGCGGCGCGCGCTGCCGAGCCGCTTGCCATCGAGCCACCACGCGCCGTGCTCGCCCTCGAAGCTGATGCGCTGCGCTGCCGGCGGCATGTCGGGGTCGAGCGCGAAGATGCTGCCGTCGCGCGGGCTCGTGATGCCGAAGCGCTGCGTGCGGTCCAGCTGCGCGCCCGCGCGCTGCACGGCTTGCTCGGTACCGGCGATGAAGACCTCGTCGCGCGCCGGCTCGTGCGTGCCGTCGAACACGATGCGCGTGCCGACGACACCGGCCGGCGCACGCGGCGGCTGCGACGGCCGGCCGTCGTGCAGCTGCCGCACCAGCGCCTGCCACACCGGCGCCGCGCCGCTGATGCCGCTGACGCCGTGCATCGCCTCGCCGCTCGCGTTGCCGACCCAGACGCCGATGCTGTAGCGGTCGGTGAAGCCGATGCACCAGTTGTCGCGCATGTCCTTGCTGGTGCCGGTCTTGACCGCCGCGAAGCCGCGCGTCGCGAGCAGGCTGTCCAGGCCGAAGGTGCGCACGCGCGCGTTGTTGTCGGCGAGGATGTCGGTCGCGAGGAACACGGCGGCCGCGGCGGCGACGCGCACCGGGCGGGGCTGCGGGCCGCGCAATACCGCCGGCGCATAGAGCCCGCCGTTCGCGAACACG
Organism: Rhizobacter sp. P5_A1; assembly: GCF_056400745.1. Lineage (NCBI taxonomy): Bacteria > Pseudomonadati > Pseudomonadota > Betaproteobacteria > Burkholderiales > Sphaerotilaceae > Rhizobacter > Rhizobacter sp. P5_A1. Next base: position 38,721 of record NZ_JBFUKR010000031.1, on the reverse strand, counting down.
CGGTACGCGTTCGTCAGCGCGAGCAGGCTCACGTCGGCGCTGCCGAGCGCGAGCGAATCGCCGTAGAAACCGCCGGGCTGCGGCAGCGCGAGGCCGAGCGCGTTGAGGCGCGCGACCAAGGCGTCCGGACCGAGCATCGCGCCGACACGCACCGCCGGCACGTTCAGGCTCGCGCCGAGTGCGCTGCGCGCGCTGACCCAGCCCTTGAACGCGTGGTCGTAGTTCTGCGGCAGGTACAGGCCGCTCGTGGTCGCGATCTGCGCCGGCGAATCGTCGAGCAGGCTCGCCGGCGTGATCAGCTTCTTCTCGAACGCAAGCTCGTAGACGAACGGCTTCAGCGTCGAGCCCGGCTGGCGCCGCGCGAGCACGCCGTCGACCTGCGCGGCGCCCGACAGATCGCCGCTCGACCCAACCCACGCGCGCACGTCGCCGCTCGCGTTGTCGAGCACGACCAGCGCGCCGTCCTCGACATTGCGGCCGTTCAACTCGCCGAGCTGGCGCCGCAGTGCCGCGACCGCGACGCGCTGCAGCCCGGCATCGAGCGTGCTGCGCTGCACCGGCGGCCCGTCGGCCGCGACGACCTGGCGCGCGAAGTGCGGCGCCAGCTGCTCGCCCAGCGGCATGCCGCCCTTGCGCGCGAGCGCCGTGGTCGCGAGCGCATCGACGCCGCTGCACGGCAGCTGCTGCAGCGCCAGCACGCCGCAGGCGCGCTGCGCGACGGTCTCGACGCTCGCGTTCGGCCCGCGCAGCAGCGCCGTGGCGAGCGCGGCTTCTTGCGTGCCGAGGCCGCTCGCGTGCTTTCCGAACAAGGTCAGGCTCAGCGCATCGATGCCGACGATCTCGCCGCGAAACGCGACCGAGTTCAGGTACGCCTCGAGGATCTCGCTCTTCTTCCAGCTCGCCTCAAGCCGCGCCGCGGTCAGCGCCTGGCCGAGCTTCTGGCGCAGGCTGCGGCCGCCGTCGGGGCGCGCGAGGCCGTCGTCGATCAGCCCGGCGAGCTGCATCGTCAGGGTCGACGCGCCGCGTGTCTTGCGGTTCCACGCGTTGCCCCACGCGCTCGTCGCGACCGCGCTCCAGTCGACGCCGCTGTGCTCGTAGAAGCGCTTGTCCTCGCTGAGCACGATCGCCTGCAGCAGTGCCGGCGAGACCTCGGCGAGCGGCACCCAGGCCAGACGCCGCGCGCGCTTGTCGACACGCAGGGTCTGCAGCGCGACGCCGTCGCGGTCGGTCAGCGTGATGTCGGATGGCCGGTGCGCGGCCCGCACTTCGGCGAAGCTCGGCAACGCATGCGCCGCCAGCGCTGCGCACGACAGCAACGCCGCCGCGCCCGCGCTGCGCAGCGAGCGCTTCATGGCGCGACCTGCACGCTCGCGTTCGGCAGCTCGCCGAAGGTCTCGGGCGCGTACATCGCCTCGACGCGTGTTGGCGGCAGCGCGAACTGGCCGGGGTTGTTGAGCCGCACGGTGTACTCGATCACGTGCCTGCCCTTCGGCAGGTACTCGAAGTAGCTGCGGAAGGCCTCGAAGCTGCGCTCCTCGAACGCCGGCCAGGCGCTGCCGGCGCGCCGCTCGCCGCGGGCCGCGAGCGCGGAGTCGCGGCCGAGACCCGAGCCGAGGATCGTCGCGCCGCCGGGCACCGGGTCGCTGACGACGACCCAGGTCATGTCGGTCTGCGCGTCGACCTCGACGCGCACGCGCACGATGTCGCCGCGCGACCACCGACCGGTCTTCTCCTTCGATGCATCCCTTTGCTCGACCGCATTGATGCTGCGCGCGACGCTGTAGCCGGCGCGCAGCGGCGCCTTCAACGGCACCGCGGCGAGGCTTTGCACCGTGAGCCACGGCTTGCCGCTGCCGTCCTGCGCGACGTTCAGCGGCCCGGGTTGCGCGGGCCACGCGAGCGTCATCGAGGCGCCGCCCGGGTTCGTCGCCCATTCGATCGCGCCGCTCTTGTCGCCGAGCGTGGCCGCGGTGCGGCCGGCGACCTTCAGCGACTCGAACTTCGCCGAGAACTTGTCGAGCGCGAGCGAGCCCCACAGGTTCGCGGTCGTCGTCAGCCAGGCGCCGGCGCGTTGCCGGCCGAGCGCGCCGACGACCATGCGCGGGATGTCGTCGCGCCACTCCGGGTCGTCGATCACCGCGAGGATCAGCCGCGCGGCGTTCGCGTCGGCGCTGTCCATCAGCCACCACCAGAAATCGTCCTGCTCGTTGCTGAACTTCAGCGTCGTGCCGGCATAGGTCAGGCGGCTGCGCAGGATCTGGTTCGCCTCGGTCAGGCGCTTCGCGGCATTCGGAACGCCATCGACCTGGCGCAGGATGCGCAGCCAGTCGATCACCGCGGCGGTCGGCCAGGTGTTCGGCACCAGGTTGACCGAGCCGAGCATCGCGGGCTGCGCGCGGCCGTAGCGCGACAGCGCTTCGATCGCCGCGAGCTTGCGCACGTCCAGGTCCGCCTTCGGCGACCAGAACTTGCGCTCGATGCGGCCCTCGACGAACGCGACCAGGCCGTTCAGCATCGCGTCGCGCGCCGGCACCGGCAGCACGAAGCCGGCCTCGTGCGTCGCCGCGAGCACGTAGGCGGTGAGCCGATCGCTGCCGCGCGGGCCGTCGTCGACGCGCGGCGGAAAGTAGCTCGCGAGGCCGTCGCTGTCGAGGTAGGTCGGCAGCGTGTTCGCGACCGTCGCCCACAGCGGCCGGTCCTTCAGCCCGACCGCCTTCGAGGTCTTCTGCTCGAGGCAGCTGAACGGGTAGGTCTCGAAGAAGCGGCGCATCCCGGGCAGCGCGCCGCTGAGTTTCGGTTGCACCGCGATCAGCATGCCGCCGCGCTTGACGCCCGCCTCGGGCAGCGCGTCGGCCGGCGTGGCGATCGGCAGGGTCAGCGTGCCTTCGAGCTGCTGCAGCGTCGCCTGCAGCACGCGCACCGGCACCGCGGGCGCGACGAGCTGCGTGACCTTGACGCGGTCCCGGGCCTTCTCACCGCCCTGTTCGTCGGCGGCCGCCTCCCAGGTGACGCTGAATGCATCGGCCGGAATGCCCACGGGCCAGACCAGCTCCTTCGCGGCACCGGCCGCGATGACCACGTCCTGCGCCGGCAGCGCGAGCGGTGTGCGCACGATCTCGGCGCCGCCGTTGCCCGTGTTGACGGTGCCGCGCAGGCTCGCATGCACCTTCATCTCGCGCGCGGTCGTGTTGCGCAAGGTCAGCATCGCGCCGAACTGGTCGCCCTCGCGCACCAGCGGCGGCAGCCCGGCGAGCAGTTGCAGGTCCTGCGTGACGCGGATGCCGGTGCTGCCGGTGCCGAAGCGCTGCGCGCCGGCCGTGTTCGAGGCGTCGGCGATCGCGACGAGCCTGAAACTCGTCAGCGAATCGTTCAGCGGCACCTCGATCGTCGCCTCGCCGTTCGCGTCGAGCACGACGCTCGCCTTCCAGAGCAGCAGCGTGTCGAACAGCTCGCGGGTCGCGGCCCGCCCGCCGCCGCCGCCGGCCGCGACCGCCTTGCGGCCGTAGTGGCGGCGGCCGATGATCTCGCCCTGCGCGGTGCTGGTCTCGACGCCCCAGGCGCGCTGCTGGATCATCGCGTTGAGCAGGTCCCACGAGTCGTTGTTGCGCAGCGCGAGCAAGCCTTCGTCGACCGCCGCGAACGCGACCTCGGCGCCGGCCTGCGGTTTGCCATCGAACAGCACCCTGACCTTCGCGACCGCCTTCGCGCGCACCGCGTACTGCGGCTTGTCGCTCGTCACGCTCACCTGCAGTTCGTGCGCCTTGGTGCCGACCTTCAAGGCCGCGACGCCGAGCTTGAACGCCGGCTTGCTCAGATCGACCATCGCGGTCGGCGCCTGGTACTCGCGCCCTTCGTACCAGAACGAACGCACCCAGTTCAGCGGCTCGCGCCAGCCCCAGGTGAAGAACGAATACCAGGGCACGTCGCGGATGCGGCCGCGCAGCGCGAGCACGCTGACATAGACGTTCGGGCCCCAGCCGGGCTCGATCTTCAGCTCGACGGTCGGATCGTCGCCGCGCAGCGTCACGACGCGCGTGTCCATCACGCCTTCACGCTCGACCGCGACCAGCGCGGTCGCTTCGCGGAACGGCACGCGCACCTGCAGCTTCGCGGTCTCGCCGGGCTCGTAACGCTTCTTCTCGGGCAGCACATCGATGCGGTCGTCGTTGTCCTGCGCGAACCAGAGCTCGCCCTGCTTCGTGACCCAGACACTCGCCGCCGCCTGCGCCGCATGGCCGGTCGCATCCTGGCCGGAGGCGATCAGGTCGACCTGGCCGGCGGTGTTCAGTTCGGCCTCGCACAACAGCAGACCGCGGTCATCGGTCGCGCCGCTGCACAGCGCGCCGAGGTCCTTCACTTCGGTGCGGTTGTCGTAGGCGTAGAAGCCGCCGACCATGCGCTTGCGCGTGCTGATCGTCTGGCTGAGCCGCCCGCGCACGTCGATCGTCTGGCCCTTCAGCGGCTTGCCGGCCGTGTCGAGCGCGAGCGCGCTGAACTTGACCTTGCCGCGGCTGCTCGCCCACGAGCCGGTCTTGATGCCGAGCACGACGGCGCTCGGCCACAGCGGGATCGTGGTCGACGCGGTCTGCACCTCGCCGTTCGGGTCGTTGTAGCTGACCTCGGCGCTGAGCTCGCTCGGGCGTGTGATCGGCGGCAGGTCTTTCAGCGTGAAGCTCGCGGCGCCGCTGCGGTCGGTCGTCAGCGCGAGCTTGTCGGCGACGAGCTTGGCGTCGCGTGCGCCGTCGCCTTCATCGCCGCTGTCGCCGCTGTCAGTCCCGCCGCTGTTGCCCTGCGCCTTGTCCGGCTCGCGCGGCGCTTCGAACGAGAACTCGTCGTAGCCGTCGAAGCGGGTCGATCGAGTCTTCAGCAGCGCCGATGCGCGCGCCGGCACCTGGGCCATCGGGCCGCCGGAGAAGTAGTTCAGCTGCACCGCGATCGCGAGCTCCTTCGGCGCGACGGCCAACGCCTTCGGCCCGCTGACGCGCGCGTCGACCAGCGGCAGGCGGAACTCCTCGACACGGAAATCGCCGCTGGTCCATTCGCGGCGCCGTTTCTCAATCGCGCTCTCGCGCTCGAGCACGACGCTGTACAGACCAAGCTTCGCGGCCGGCGGGATCGCCCAGCTCGCGATCGCATGGCGCGCGCCGTTCCACTTCAGCGGCTGCACGAACGACTGGCCGGTGCCCTGGTGCACGATCTTCATGCGCGTCGGCAGGTCGTCGGGCTTCGCGTTCGCGAGGCCGGTCGAGGTCTCGATGCGCGCGAAGTGCTTCATCGAAACGGTTTCGCCGGCGCGAAACAGCGTGCGGTCGAACACGGTCGTCGCGCGCAGGTCGAGTTCGGCGCCGTGCCCGGTCGGCACGTTGAAGCGCCACGACTCGATGCCCTTCTGCCAGGTGCTGAACACGAACGCGGTGTCGACGACGCCTTTCGCGTGGGCCTTGCGCGCGGTCACGAAAAGGCCGGCCTCCGACGGGCAGCCCTCGAAGTCGGCATCGAGCGCCTGCCCGACCTTGGCCAGGCCTTGCGCGTCGGTCTTGCCCGACCACAGCTTCTTGCCGAAGCAGTCGTTGACGGCGATCTCGGCCGCCTCGACCGGCTTGCCGCGGTCGAGCGTGGTGACCCAGACCACGCTGTTCTCGCGCCCGAGCTTGAAGTGCACGCCGAGGTTCGTGACGAGCACGCCGGTGCGCACGAACATCGGCGCGCGCTTGTCGAGCAGCGACTGACCCAGGCGCAGCGATTCGATCTCGGCGACGAAGTAGCCGGGTTCGGCGAACGGGATGCCGACGACCTCGAACGGCCGCGGATCGCCGCCGGCCAGCTGCGGCAGATCGAGGCGCTTCGCCGCGGCGTCCTGGTTCAGCAGCGAGAGCTCGCGCGTCGCGAACAAGCGCTCGGTCTTGCGCTTGATCGTCTTTCCCTTTGCGTCGGTTTCTGTCTCGACGCTGAACCACTCGCGCTCGGGCAGGCCGCGATCCTTCGCGCTGATCTGGCGCTCGTCGTACTGTTTCAGCTTGGCGTACCACGCGAGGATCTCGGCATCGGTCTGCAGCCGCTTCACGCGCAGCTGGCCGCCGCTCGCCGCGGATCGCAGGTCGCCTTGCACGTGCCGCAGCGTCACCGGCAGCAGCGGATCGGCGAGCTCGACGACGCCGAACGGCGCGGCCGCGAACTTCGCGATCGGAGGCGCGTCGCCGGTCGCGACCTTGAGCGGAAACATCGAGGCATTCGACAGCGGGCGATCCGCGTTGTCCTTCAGGCCGCTCGGCAATTCGATCGTGAAGCTGGCGCTCTCGGCCAGTGGCGTCGGGAAGCGGAGCTCGCTGACCTCGACCGTCTTGTCGTCCTTGTCGAACAGCGGCGCAAGCGCGGCGCCCGACGCGGGCTTGAGCCGAACCCTGGCCGCGACATCGCGCGCGACCGGCGCCGAAAAACGCAGGCGCATCGGCCGGATCGGCAGGCACGGCGCGCTCGCGTTCTCGCGTTCGCAGCTGAACTCGGCGCTGAACGCCGGCCGCACCGTGAAGCGCAAACGTTGCTCGATCGTCGTCGCGATCTTCGGGTTCGCGCTCGCGGCGATGCCCTTGCCCCAGACCAGCCGCACCGCCGCGGCGTTCGGCAGCGGTCGCTTGCAGCCGAGGATCAGCGCGCGCTCGATCTGTTCCTTCTTCTCGATGCGGCGAGCCTTCAGCAGCTGCGCGCGCGCGTCGCCGCCGATCACCTGCACGCCGATGCGCTCGCCGATGCCCTCGACCTCGCACCAGGCGTTCGCGAGCACGCTGGCCTCGACGGCAGCGCCGTTCAGGCGCAGCAGGAAGTATTGGTCCTCCTCGATCTGCGCGCCGTCGTAGGGCCGGGTCGAGACGACCGTCGGGCCGCCGGTGTTGAAGCCGTAGTCGGTCGTGCCGGTCAGGCTGCCGTTCAGCGGCTTCCAGTCGGCGCGGCGTTGCAGCGTGCAGCGCGTGCCGGGTGGCAGCGGCTCGCGAAAGTCGTAGAGCCAGACACGGTCGCTGGCCCAGCGGCCCGCGCCGGCCGGCGCGGCGCCCTGGCAGCTCAGGCTGAGCGGGTCGGGCAGGCGCAGGTCGCCGAACGCGACCACCGCCTCCGAGAACTTCACGGTGATCTGCCGCACCTGTGCGACCTCACCCTGCGGGCTGACGCCGGCGATCGTCGCGGCCTGTGCGATGCCGGCGATGAAGACCAGCCCTGCCGCGGCCGCGGCCCTGACGATGGATCGCATTCTCTCGACTCCCGGATGCACGCCGAACAACGTGCCGCGAGTCTAAGAGGCTGAGAGCTGGTGCCGCGCTATCGCGCCTTCTCGTCGGCCTTGCGCTGACGGATCTGCGATTCGACATCGCGCAGCCGCGCGTCGATCACCGAGACGTCAATGAAGTCGACGGCGCCGCCGCTGCGTGCGCGGCGCTGGCCGGCGTGCAGCCGGTCGACGGCACCGGTCAGATCGCCGAGCGCGATGCGCGATTCGGCATCCGCGCGCAGCGCGCGCAGCGGCTGGCCGAGGCGCTCCTGGACCTGGCCGAGCGCGGTCCACGCGAGGGAGTCGCGCGGCTGTGTCGCGACCCAGGTCTGCAGCTGCTCGGCGCGCTGCTTCAGGGCGGCGTTGTCGGGCGCCGGCGCGCTGGCCAGCGTCGCCTGGGTCTGGAGCAGCAGCACCGGGCGCGAGTGCTCGGCCTGGTAGGGCTCGAGTGCGGCGTTCGCGCGCGTCACGTCGCCGCGTGCGAGCAGCGATTGCACGTTCAGCAGCGCGACCGCGCGTTCGGCGCGCGCGTCGCTCTTTGGGCTGCCGCGCACGAGGCCGAGCGCAACCGCGATCGATGCATCGGCGCGCGCCCAGTCGCGCAGCAGGGTCGACGCGAGCGCGCTCGAGTACGCGCTGAGCAGCTTGTCGGGAACGCTGGTCGCGACGCGGTCGCCGTCGAGCGCCTGCCAGCGGCGCAGCGCATCGAAGCGCGCATCCATCATCACGCGCGCACGGGCCTGCGCGGCGGTGTGCTCGAGCACGCTGACCGGCGCCGCGGCTGGCGCCGCGCCCATGCGCGAGCGCGCCTCGCCGATGCGCTCGCTGGTCAGCGGGTGGCTGCGCAGATACGGGTAGCCGCCGAAATCGTTCAGGCGCGCCGACTGCTCCATCTTCTCGAACATCGCGGCCATGCCGCCGGGTGCGAAGCCGGCGCCGGTCATCACCTGCCAACCGACCCGGTCGGCCTCGCGCTCCATGTCGCGCGAGAAGTTCAGCTGGCCCTGGACCGCGAGCGCCTGACCGCCGACGACCGCCGCCTGCGCCGCATCGATGCTGCTGTTGCCCGCCCTGCTCGCGACGACAAGACCGGCGAGCATCGCCGCGAGGCTCAGCAGCGACTGGCGCTTCGCGTTGCCGATGCTGCGCGCGATGTGGCGCTGCGTGATGTGCGACATCTCGTGCGCGAGCACCGACGCGAGCTCGTCGCGCGTCGCCGTCAACGCGAGCAGCCCGAGGTTCACGCCGACGTAGCCGCCCGGCAGCGCGAAGGCATTGACCTCCTTGTCGCGCACGAGGAACGGCTCCCACGCGAGGCGCTGGTCGATGTCGGGACTCAGGTTGCCGCGGATGCGCGCCTGCGCGACCAGCGGCTGCCAGATCGACTGCAGGTATTCGAGCAGGATCGGATCGTCGAGGTAGTCGGGGTCGGCGCGGATCTCGCGCATGATCTCGTCGCCGAGCTTGTGCTCGGTCGCGATGCTGAAGTCTTCGCCGGACGGATCGCCGAGCGCCGGCAGCTGGTTCTGCGCCCAGGCCGGCGACAGCCCGGCCGGGCACAGCAGCGCGAACGAGACCGCGAACGCGATCAATCGGCGCAGCAGGCGAGGCGAGCGGTTCGGCACGAGGGGATGTTCACGAGGCGGAAAAAGGGGGCGTGGCTATCATGCCGCACAAACGTTTCGAGGATGTTTCGCGCCATGAGTTCAACCCCGCCCCCGTCGCCTTCGTCGTCACCGCTGACGCACTTCGACGCGCAGGGTCAGGCGCACATGGTCGACGTCTCGGCGAAGCGCGAGACCCACCGCATCGCGCGCGCCAGCGGCGTGATCCGCATGCAGCCGGCGACGCTGGCGCTGATCGAGCGCGGCGAGGCGAAAAAGGGCGACGTGCTCGGCGTCGCGCGCATCGCGGCGATCCAGGCCGCGAAGCGCACCGCCGAACTGATCCCGCTGTGCCACCCGCTGCCGATCACGCGCGTCGCGGTCGAGTTCGAGACCGATGCACCGGGCAGCAGCGTGCGCTGCACCGCGCAGGTTGAGACGCTCGGCCGCACCGGCGTCGAGATGGAGGCGCTGACCGCGGTGCAGATCGGCCTGCTGACGATCTACGACATGTGCAAGGCCGCCGACCGCGGCATGGTGATGGGCGAGATTCGCGTGCTCGAGAAGCACGGCGGGAAGTCGGGGGATTGGATCGCGGCGTAGCGCGCCGCTGAGCTCGGTGCCTCAGTATTTCTTCGGCGTCGCGCCCGTCGCCGCGCCTTCGCCCGGCACGCGCTGCGGGCTGCTGCCGACCACGCCGGCATAGCGAACCTTGAGGCGCCAGGCATCGCCGTCGCGGGCCCAGGTGTCGACGATGAACAGCGGCGCTTCGGTGCCGCGCTTCGCCGGCCCGGCAGCGACCGGCCGCAGCAGAAAGCTCACGTCGACGATCGCGCCGTGGTCGTGCGCGGCCATCTGCTCGATGCGCGCGTCCGGCGCCGGCTGCTGCTGGATCGCGGCCAGCCATTGCGCGCGTGCCACCGGCTCGCCGGGCCGCCGTGCGGCGCGCAGCTCGAAGTCGTCGGCGAGCAGCGCCTCGAGCGCCGCGGTATCGCCGGCGCGAGCGGCTTGCGCGAACTGCGTCTCGAGTTGCTGGAAGACCTTGACGAGGCGCGTGACGGTCGGGACGGCCGTGCTGCCCTGCGCGAAGCTCGCCGCCGGCCAGGTCAGCACCGACGCGAGCGCGCCGAGCATCCAGTGGCGGCGGGGCGGCGCGCCCTTCATCGTTGCGCGAGCCTCAGGGATAGGCCACGGCGCAGCTGCCGCCGCCGGCGTTGACCCAGTTGCGCTGGATCAGGAAGTCGCGCGTGCCCAGCCTCATGTTGGCCTTCGCGCCGTTCGCCGTGTACTCGGTGCCGAAGGTCCAGGCGCACTTGTCGGCGTTTTCCATGCCGCGGCGGTCGTACCAGGCGTTGAGCTGCGGGTCGGTCACGGCCTCTTCGAGTTCGTGCGCGATGATGCTCGCCATGCCGTCGGCACCGGCGTTGCCGTTCGGGCCGGTGGTCTGGGCGTTGCACGACGCGGGGCAGCGATCCGGGTTGCCGACGAACGAGTACTGCAGGATCGAACCGGCGATCGTGCCCTTGGTGTGCCAGCCGCAGTACTGCGTGCAGAAGCCCGAGGTGGCATTGACGTCCTGCGAGGTGAGCACGAAGTAGACCGCATTGGTGTCCTTCGGGAGGCGCCCGCTGCTGACCGCGTCGGACACGACCCCCTGGATCGCCGCATCGGTCAGCGCCGTGCCATGCGAGTAGGCGTCAGTGGTGCTGCCGAGGTAGTTGACCGCGTTCGTGACCTTCTTGCCGGTGCCGTCGTAGTAGGTCGTGTTGATGTTGAAGTATGGCGATGGCGCAATGTTGCGGGCCAGGTCTTCGAGGATGGTCGTGGCGGTGTTGCCGGCCCAATTGCCGTACCAGATGTAGTAGACGTTGGTCCCCGACGTGCTGTTCAGCAGCGGGCCGCCGTGGTAAACGATGCCGCTCGAGCCTGTCGGCGCACCACCGCTCTTGGCCCGGCCGACCGCGCCGGCCGAATCGTCGAGCTCGCCGTAGCCCTTGCCGGTGGGGCGCATCACGGCATCGCTGTCGGGCTTGACCGTGCCGGCCTGGGCGGTGCCGAACGCGGCCACGAGCAGGCCGGCGGCGAGCGCCCAGCGGGGAATGTGCTTGTTCATTCGATCTCTCCTGTGGTTGCTCGCGTAACCGGCGGGCCCGGCGGCGTGGGCGGATGTTAGCGGGCCGGACGCGCGCCGCACAGGCCGTGCGCCGCTGAACACCCTCGAGTTGGGGGGCGCCTCTATGCGGTCTTCGCGAAATACAACACTGCCGGCAGCCGCGCGAAATGAGCGTCGCAGGTCAGCAGCTCGGCGCCGTTGGCTTGTGCAGTCGCGTAGACGATCGCATCAGCGGTAGCAAGCTTGTATTGGCGATGCAGCTCGGCAGCCAGCAGCGCGATGTGCGTATCCAAGGCGACGACAACGCACTTCTGCGTATAGGCGATCACCTGATCGGCCTGTTCTTCGCCGGCTTCTCGCAACAGCCACTTCGAGAGCTCGAGCTGCACGATCGTCGGGACGATGCATTCGGCCCGATCGGGGATCTCCTTGGCGAGCTTTCGGCCGAGCGGGCCGCCGATCAGCCATTCGACCCATACCGAGGTGTCGACCACCCGCATCAGTAGCGGTCTTTTCGATCGCGGATGGCGCGCGTCTTGGCGCCCTTGACGATGCCCGCCAGCTGCTGTAGTTCGGGCACCGGCATCAGCAACACCCCCTTGCCCTTCGGGATGAAGACGAACTCCTGCCCGGCCGCCCAGCGCTGTTCTTCGCGAACGGCTTTGGGAATCGAGATCTGGAACTTGCCAGAGAGCGTAGCGATTACGGTCACGGCCTTACCTCTGCCATATCGATGGCGAAACCGTAAGAATACTGCACCCGACGCGATCGACGACGCCTCAGCGGAAGTCCTCGTACCTGAACTCGCGGGTCGGCGCCAGGCACTGGAACGGCAAGCTCTCGCCGGTCGGCGGCGGCTCGTCGCAGGGCGCGAAGAACTCGGCCGACTGCTCGTTGCGGAACTCGCGCAGGCGCTGCGCGACATGGCGCGCGTGCTCGGTGTCGCCGGCTTCGTCGAGCGCCTTGGCCCAGGCCTGCAGCAGCCGCGCGTCGAGCAGGTAGTGCGGCGCGCGCAGGAACGCCGGCATCACGTCGGACGGGTGGTCGGACGTCGTCGCCGCGGCGTAGTCGGCGTGGTGCGCGAAGAACACGCTGCGCCGGCCGTCGACGATGCGCTGCGCGAGCGGCGACGCGCCCTCGCCGGGCGCGAAGATCACGACGACGCGCGCGTAGTCGGCGGTCGACAACGCGCCGCCGATCATCAACACCAGCGAAGCGACGACGAGCGGCCGCAGTTTCGACCGCGCCGGGGCTGCATCTGGCAGCAGCGCGGCGCCGGGCTCGACCAGGCACAGCCCGAACGCGAACGCGGCCGGCAGCAGGAAGTACGCGTACCAGAGCGGGTACTCGAGCAGGCTGTGCAGCAGGATCAGCAACACCATCATGAATGCCGCCGGGCGCAGCAGCGCCGTGCCCGGCGCGGCGCTGTCGTCGACCGCGGGCAGCAGCGCGCCGCGCAGCGCGAGCGCGAGTGCCCACAGCAGCAGCCCCAGCACCGCGAGCGCGAGCGGGATGCCCAGCTCGACGACGAACTGCAAGATCAGGTTGTGCGTGTGGTCGAAGAAGGCCACCGGCCGGCCCGGGAACGGCGTCAGCGTCCACGCGAAGTTGAATTCGCCGAAGCCGACACCGGCCCACGGATGCATGCGAATCAGCGTCAGCGTGTTCGACCAGATGCCGTAGCGGGAGCTCGAGATGTCACCCTTGCCGCTGAAGCGCGTCTCGCCGCCGAACACGTGGTGGGTGTGATCGGCCCACGCGCCGGTGCCGTACCAGCAGACAAAGAAGATCAGCGGCGCCAGACACAACAGCCAGCGCGCCGGGCGCGCGAACCGCTTGTCCATCAAGCCCCAGACCAGCAGCAACGCCATGCTCAGCGCCCCGGTGCGCGAGCCGCTGAGCACGACGACGAAGATGAACAGCAGCGTGAGCAGCGTGCTCGCCCAGCGCCGGATCACCCTCGCCTCGCCGAGCCAGACCGCCGCGACGATCGACCACAGCAACAGGCTGCTCAGGTGGTTCGGCTGCCGCATGTTGCCGACCGCGCGGCCCTCGAGGTAGCTGCGCGCGATCGCGTTGCCGTCGGCCCAGGCGGGAACGAAGACCTGCACGATGCCGACCACGCTGCTCAAGGTGCCGGCGACGACCATGCCGATGCAGAAGGCGCGGAAGGCTGGGAGGGCGAGGCCACCCCAAGACAGCGCGGCGCCGGTCTGCGCGGTGAGTGCGGCGGCGGCGATCAATGCGACGGCGGAGAGGGACAGGGACCAGGGCAGGCTCGCCCAGAGCGGTGAGGCGAGCGCGGCGATCAGCAGCAGCGCGAGGGCCGATTGCAGGGCGGTCAGCCCGCGTGACCGGGGCACTGCGCCACGGTCCGGCAATCCCGCCAGCGCCAGCAGCAAGCTGCCCCAGCCGATCAACGCTGCGGCCTGGTTCAAGAAGGTGGAGGAAGGCGGGAGGTTGAACGCCAGCAGCATCGGCACGCCGATGGCGGTGCCGGCCAACACGGCGAGCCCGGTCGAGTGGTCGCGATCGGTGGAGGTCGAAGTACGGGGGGTCGGCATGCGCGGATTGTCCACGCCTCCGAGCCTGCGATGCCGCCCCAATCTAGGCGCGAGCCAGCAACAGGAACGCGGCCGGATCCGCGAAGATCTCAGCGACTACCACCCGTCGCGAAACCGGCTCAGCGGGCCGCCCTTCTTGGAGCGCAACACCAGCCAGCGCGGCGAGCGAAAGCGCACCACCCGAAGATAGAGCCAGACGTACAGCATGCAGAACACCGCCACCGCGGCCTGCAGCGCCGGCGGGTTGCGCCACAGCAGCGTGGCCGGCAGCGATGCGATGCTCGACAGCAGCCACAGGTACGGCGCCGTCAGGCTGTTGCGCAGCGTCAGGCTCGCGGCATCGCGCCTACCCACGGCCCAGCGCACCAGGCGGCGGAACACCAGCATGTGCAGGTGCAGCCCATCGGGCAGCCCGGGGCTCGCGCCGCGTACGACGCGCTTGCGCCAGATCGAGAAGAAGGTCTCGAACACCGGATAGATGCACAGCAGGAACGGGTACCACGGCGAGACCACGCCGCGGTGCCGCGCCACCAGCATGATCGAGAGCACCGCGATCAGGTAGCCGACGAAGTACGCGCCACCGTCGCCCAGAAAGATCAGCCCGCGCGGCCAGTTCCACAGAAGAAAGCCAACCAGCGCGCCGGTACCGGCCAGCGCGACCGAGACGATCAGGTTGTCGCCGACCTGCCAGGCTACGTAGGCCAGCGACATCAGGATCACGCCCGCCACCACCGCCGTCAGGCCGTTGTAGCCGTCGATGATGTTGACCGCGTTCGCCAGGCCGCCGGCCGCGACCATCGTGAACAGCAGGCTGCAGGCGGTGAAGCTCATCAACCAGTCCAGCCCCGGGAACGCCACTGACTCGAGCTGCGCGCCGAGCAGGAAGAAGGCGAGCAGGCCGCTGAGCATCGTGGCGGCGAGACGGAACCTAGCGCTGACGCGCTTGGTGAAATCTTCGGCCAGGCCGGCGAGCAGAGCGGGGGTGCCGCAGAGGAGGATCAGCCAGAGTTCGCGCGTGGGGCCGTGGCCGGTGATGGCGACCCACGCGTTCAGTGCCACGAGCCCGAGCGCCACCGCCAAACCGCCGACCCGCGGAACGGCGCGGGCGTGGAACTTCTGGGCACCAGTCAGTTCGTGATCGTCCCAGGGCATGGTTTGCGAACGTGAGGCCCGGACGATAAAGGCGCAGATGACGCAAGAGAAGGCGAACGCGATCGCGAAGCTGGTCATACGAGGGGTACAGCTGCCGCAAAAGTGCGCAGCTTACGATGCTTCATGGCGTGCAGCGTGTTTCGGCAGCGGGGAAATCGTGTAACGTGCCACTCCACAGCCCACCTGCAGCCCGCATGTTCGAAGACCAAAGCATTCTGATCACCGGCGGAACCGGATCTTTCGGCAAGGCCTTTCTCCGAACGGTGCTGCGCGATCACCGCCCGCGCCGTCTCGTCGTCTATTCGCGCGACGAGCTCAAGCAGTACGAGATGCAGCAGGAGTTCGACCACCCGGCGATGCGCTTCTTCATCGGCGACGTGCGCGACGCGCCGCGCCTGGCGCGCGCGATGTCGGGCATCGACTACGTGGTGCACGCCGCCGCGCTCAAGCATGTGCCGGCGGCCGAGTACAACCCGATGGAGTGCATCAAGACCAACGTCAACGGCGCGCAGAACGTCATCGACGCGGCGATCGCCTGCAGCGTGAAGAAGGTCATCGCGCTGTCGACCGACAAGGCGGCCAACCCGATCAACCTGTACGGCGCCTCCAAGCTCGCCTCCGACAAGCTGTTCTCGGCCGCCAACAACATGGTCGGCACCAACCCGACTCGGTTCTCGGTGGTGCGCTACGGCAATGTGATGGGCTCGCGCGGCTCGGTGGTGCCCTTCTTTCGCGGGTTGCTCGCACGCGGCGCGACCGAGCTGCCGATCACCGACCCGCGGATGACGCGTTTCTGGATCACCCTCGACCAGGGCGTCGACTTCGTCATCAAGTGCTTCGCCCGCATGGCCGGCGGCGAGATCTTCGTGCCAAAGATTCCATCGGCCCACGTCACTGACCTCGCCGAAGCCATCGCCCCCGGGGTGGCGCACAAGGTTGTGGGCGTGCGACCGGGCGAGAAGCTGCACGAAGTGATGGTGACGCGCGACGATGCGCGGCTGACGCTGGAGTTCGCGGATCACTTTGTGATTCAACCGTCGATTTCGTTTCAGACCCAGCCACGCTACAACCCGAATGCCATGGGGGAAGATGGTTCGTCTGTCAACGAGGCCTTCGAATACGATTCCGGAACCAACCCGGTATTCCTCGACCAGCGCGCGCTGCGCAGCTTGTTGGACAGCCTGCCGCCAGGAGGCTGAGGCCCGGCGATGATTCCCTATTCAACGCAGGACATCACCGCGCACGAGATCGCCGCCGTGCAAGAGGTGCTGGGCTCGGGTTGGTTGACCCAGGGGCCGATGGTCCCTCGATTCGAGGAACGCGTCGCCGAGCTGCACCAAGTGCCTCACGCGGTCGCGGTGGCCAATGCCACGGCTGGCTTGCACCTGGGCTGCCTCGCGCTCGGCGTTGGCGCAGGCTCGCGGGTCTGGACGAGCCCGATCAGCTATGTCGCTTCGGCCAACTGTGCTCACTATTGCGGGGCCGAGCTCGATTTCGTCGACATCGACCCCGCCACCGCTTGCCTGTCGACCGCGGCATTGGCCGACAAACTCGAGCTTGCACGGCGCTACGGAACCCTGCCGAACGTGGTGATCCCGGTCGACTTTGCCGGCCAGAGCGCCGATTTACCGGGCATGCGCGAGCTGGCCGATCGCTATGGCTTCGCGTTGCTGGAGGACGCCTCGCATGCGGTCGGCGCGCGCTTGCAAGGCCACCCGGTCGGCAGCCGGCATGCAGATCTCGCTGTGCTCAGCTTCCACCCTGTCAAGATCATCACCACCGGTGAGGGTGGCATGGTGCTGGCGCGCGACGAACGTCTCGTGCAGCAACTTCGCCTGCTTCGTAGCCATGGAATCACGCGCGAACCGGCGCTGATGCAAAGCGTGTCGCCCGGCGAGTGGTACTACGAGCAAGTCGCCCTCGGTTTCAACTACCGCATGACCGACCTGCAAGCCGCCCTGGGCTGCGCGCAACTCGATCGGCTGCCCGGTTTTCTCGCGGCAAGGCAGCGGCTCGCCACGCGCTACGACCGGCTACTGGCTGGTCTGCCGCTGCAGGCGCTGACGCGGCTGTCGGATCGTCAATCGTCGCTGCACCTGTACGCTGTTCGCTTGGCTCCGCAGATCGATCGCGCCGCCGTCTTCGCCCGCATGCGTGCCGCGGGTATCGGCGTCCAGGTGCACTACATCCCGATCCACTTGCAGCCTTACTGGCATGCCCGCGGGTTCGCGCCGGGGGACTTTCCGCAGGCCGAAGCGTGGTATCGCAGCGCTCTGTCGCTGCCGCTGTTCCCGGCGATGAGCGAGGCGCAGCAGGACGAAGTAGTCGACACGCTGCAGACAGCGCTGCGCTGAGGGCGGACGGCGTGGAACTCGTCCTCGGTACTGCACAGTTCGGTCTCGCGTACGGCATTGCCGGTGCCGCGGGGCCGGTGGCAGAGCGCGAAGTGCGCGACATCCTGGCCTGCGCACGCGACGCCGGCATCACGCAACTCGACACCGCCCAAGCGTATGGCGACATCGAGCCGCGGCTGGCGCGCCTGCTCCCAACCGGCGCACGTTGGCGGGTTACGACGAAGATCCCGGCGCCGCCTAGCGACGCTGGCACCGCCCAAGCGGCCGCGCTGGTGCGCCGCAGTGTCGACATCGCGCGCCGACATCTCGGGGACCACCTCGAAGCCGTGTTGCTGCACGACGCCCGCGCGCTCGCGTTGCCGCATGGCGAGGCCGCTTGGGCAGCACTCGTTTCCGCCTGCGGGCCGCAGCTGCGTCCGGGCGTCTCGGTCTATGCGCCGGATGAACTTGCGGCGCTGGCAAAGCAGTACGGCATCGCGCAAGCGCAGTTGCCTGGCAACGCCTTCGATCAGCGCATGTCAGCGAATCCGCAGCTCGGTCGCGACATCGCGCTCTTCGTGCGTTCGGCATTTCTTCAAGGGCTGTTGCTGATGCCCATCGATGCGGCACAGCGAAAGCTGCCGGCCGCCGGCCCGGCGCTCGCGCGCTGGCACGCATGGTGCGCGCAGCGGGACCTCTCGCCCTTGTCGGCCGCACTCTCCATCGCGCGCGGGTTGCCCGGCGCGAGCGGCTGCGTGATCGGCGTGGACAGTACAGCACAACTTGCGCAGATTGTCGACGCTTGGGAGCGCGCCGATCCGCTGCACGCACCCGAGCTGGCGGTGGACGACCCGGGGGTGATCGACCCGCGACGTTGGAGCTCCCCGCAATGAGCCGCACCGTGGCCATCATTCAGGCGCGGTGCTCGAGCAGCCGTTTTGCCGGCAAGGTGTTGCAGCCGCTGGGCGGTCTGCCGCTGATTCTTTTCATGGTCGAACGCGTGCGCCAAGCCCGGTGCCTCGACGACCTGGTCCTGGCGACCAGCGACCATTCCAGCGACGACCCGCTGGTCGATCTGGCAACGCGCGCCCATGTCCGGGTGCATCGGGGACCGCTCGATGACGTGCTCGCCCGCTTCGCCGGCGCCGCACAGTCCGTTGCGGCCGAGACGGTGGTGCGTCTGACCGGAGACTGTCCGTTGATCGACGCCGATCAGATCGAAGCCGTGGTCGAAGCCCTTCACTCGGGCAGCGCGGACTACGCGTCCAACTGCAACCCGCCGATGTGGCCGGACGGCCTGGACGTCGAGGCCATGAGTCGAAGCGCACTCGACGCCGCCGACCGCGAGGCCCGTCTGCCGTCGCAACGCGAGCATGTGACCCCGTTTCTGCGCGAGCACTCGCAGCGTTTTCGCTCCATGCATCTGCGCGCCTTGGTCGATTTGTCGTCCTTGCGCTGGACCGTGGACTACCCAGACGATCTGCGCTTTCTCAATGCTCTTCTGGGTGCGGCCGGCGTGCCCGGCCCCA
This sequence comes from Rhizobacter sp. P5_A1, assembly GCF_056400745.1. NCBI lineage: Bacteria > Pseudomonadati > Pseudomonadota > Betaproteobacteria > Burkholderiales > Sphaerotilaceae > Rhizobacter > Rhizobacter sp. P5_A1. The sequence goes on along the minus strand of NZ_JBFUKR010000031.1, from coordinate 20,165 downwards.
CGGGCTTCGACCGCTACGACCTGCTGCGCGCGCTGGAGCGCCAACCGCAGCTGGCCGAGATCAATCGCCATCAGCGCAACGAGGGCTACGCCCAGTCGCTGGCCACCGACCCGACGTCATGAGCGACCTCCCCGTCCCGCAGCGCAGCGCCTTTCTCGGCGGCGAAGGCGACGCATGGTTCAGCCGCAACGAGGCCCACCTGAATGCGCCGAGCAGCATACGCGATAAGGTCGTGAACCACCTCGCCGCTGCACTGCGCGACGGCGACTCGGTGCTCGAGATCGGCTGCGGCAACGCCAGCCACCTCGCCGCTCTCGCTGCCAAAGGCCGGCTGAACGCCGCCGGCATCGACCCCTCTGCCGCCGCCATCGCAGCGGGCCGCGCGGCGCAGCCGGCGCTGGACCTTCGCGTGGCCACGGCCGACGCGCTGCCCTTCGACGACCACGCCTTCGATCTGGTGTTATTCGGCTTCTGCCTCTATTTGGTGGACCGGCCCCTGCTCTGGCGCTGCGTGGCCGAAGCCGACCGCGTGCTGAAGCCCCGCGGCTGGCTCGCGATACTCGACTTCGATCCCGACGCGCCGCAACGCAAGCCCTACCATCACCACGAAGGGCTGTGGTCGTGGAAGGCCGACCACTCCCGCCTTTTCCTCGGCCACCCCGCGTATCGAGTGGCAGAGAAATGGTCCGCCTCGCACGCCGGCCTCGGTTGGCACGACGATCCGCACGAGCGCATCGGTTTCTGGCTGCTGCGCAAGGACGACGCGGCCGCTTGGCCGCAACCCATGGAGACACCGGCTTGAGAAGCTACAAAAAATCCGAGGCCTACCTCGAGCGTGCCGAGCGCGTCATTCCGCTCGGCAGCCAGACCTTTAGCAAGAGCCGCACGCAGTACCCGCACGGCGTCTCGCCTTACTTCATCACGCATGGGCAGGGTTCGCGCGTGTGGGACCTGGATGGCAACGAGTACATCGACTTCGTCAACAGCCTGGCCTCGGTCACTCTCGGCTACAACGACCCGGATGTCACCGCAGCGGTCGAGGCCCAGCTCAAGCAGGGCGTGATCTTTTCGTTGCCGCATCCGATCGAGGCCGAAGTGGCCGAGCTCATCTGCGACATGGTGCCCTGCGCGGAGATGGTGCGCTTCGGCAAGAACGGATCGGACGCTACCGCAGGGGCCATCCGCCTGGCCCGTGCCTACACCGGCCGCGACCACGTGGCCGTGTGCGGCTATCACGGTTGGCAGGATTGGTACATCGGCACGACCGCGCGCCATCGTGGCGTACCGCAGGCGGTGCGCGACCTCTCGCACACCTTCGGCTATAACGACCTCGCGTCGCTGCAGGCGGTGTTCGATCAACACGCGGGCGGTGTCGCGGCGGTCATCCTCGAGCCGATGAACGTGGCCGAGCCCGAGCCGGGGTTCCTGGAGGGTGTGCGTGATCTGGCGCATCGCCACGGCGCGCTCCTCGTGTTCGACGAAACCATCACAGGCTTTCGCTTCGCCAACGGCGGCGCGCAGGAATTTTTCGGGGTCACGCCCGACCTTGCCACCTTCGGCAAGGGATTGGCCAACGGCTACCCGGTGTCTGCCATCGCTGGTCGACGCGACGTGATGAAGCTGATGGAGGAGATTTTCTTTTCCTTCACGTTTGGCGGCGAAACGCTGTCGCTGGCGGCGGCAAAGGCAACCCTGAGCAAGCTGCGGACGGATCCGGTCATCGCAACGCTGCAACGGCGCGGCGCCGACTTGCGCACGCGACTCGCCGAGCTCATCACGCGGCATCGCCTGAGTCATCTGGCGACGGCGTCCGGCCACCCCAGCTGGACATTCCTAAATCTGCGCGAGGCGCCCGGGGTGAGCGTGTTCGATGTCAAGACGCTGCTGATGCAGGAAATGCTGGCGCGTGGCGTGCTTACGCTCGGCAGCCACAACCTCAGCTATGCGCACAGCGACGCCGATATCGATGCGCTGTTGCGGGCCTATGACGAGACCCTGACCTTGCTGGCGCGCGCGCTGTCTGACGGCAGGCTTCGCGAGCAGCTGCGCGGCAAGCCGCTCGAGCCACTGTTCCGTGTCCGCTAGCGCCGCGCCCCAGATCCTGATTCGAACCGTCGCTTCCGAGACGGTTGGCGCGGGTCACGTGCGACGCTGCCTCTCGCTGGCACTGCGCCTGCGTACGCTGGGCGCGAGGGTTGCCTTCGCGCTGCCCTCGGCACCGTCACCGTTCGATGCCTGGGTGCGCGATCGCGGATTTCCCGTGCATGAGATCGGCGAGGCGCTGGCCGCTTCGGCGGATGCTGAGCGCTCGCTCGCGGTGTTGCGAGGCTGTGATTGGGTCGTCGTCGACGACTACATGCTCGATGCACGCTGGCATGAAGCGGCGGCCGCACAAGGCGCGCGCGTCGCGGTGATCGACGACCTCGCGAATCGGCCATTGCGAGCCGATCTGCTGGTCGACCCCAATGAGCATGACGACTCGTGTGCGAAACACGCGAGGTCATTATCGCCTCGGACGCGCCTGCTGAGCGGCTGCCGCTACGCGCTGCTCGACCCGACCTATGAAAGCGCACCGCGCTACCAGTTTCATCCGCGTGTGCGCAGCGTCGGCATCTTCATGGGCGGCAGCGATCCTGGCCAAGCCTCTATCACGGCGCTCCAGGCCTGCCGCAGTGTCTTCGACGGACCAATCGAAGTCGTCAGCACGTCTGCCAATCCGCATCTGGACGGGCTCGCGGCAGAGGTATACGCCGACCCCTCGGCGCGGCTCAGTGTTGACCTACCCGATCTGGCGGCCTTTCACGCCCGCCACGATCTGCAGATCGGCGCCGGCGGTGGCGCCACCTGGGAACGCTGCTGCATCGGCGCACCCGCGTTGGCGATGAGCCTGGCCGCCAACCAAGACACCGTGCTGCCGACCGTGGCAAGGCGCGGCATCGTCGCAGCCTTCGACGGCACACTCTCGGACCGCGCCGCGCTGTCGCGGGCGATCGGTGCGCTCATCGATGATCCGCGACATCGTGAAGTGCTGGCGACGCGCTCGCGCGAGCTGGTCGATGGACGCGGGGCACTTCGCGTTGCACTAGGGATGCTGGCGACGCGCCTCGAGTTGCAGCGTGCCGGGCCGGCCGAGTGCGATCTGGTGCTCGCTTGGCGCAACAACCCGGCGGTGCGCACGGTGTCGCTGCACTCGGAGCCGATCAACCTCGAGGAGCACCGGCGCTGGTACGCCGCGTCGCTCGACTCGCCCGACCGGGTGCTGCTCATCGGCCGTGTCGGTGGCCACGCGGTAGGCGTGGTCCGCTTTGACGCGTTGCCCGCGCAGCACGCTGCCCGCGTGTCGATCTACCTCGACCCGTCCTTGCTGGGTCTGGGGTTGGGGCCCGTGCTGCTCGACTGTGGCCAGGCGGCGCTGCAGGTCGCCTGGCCGGCGACCACGTGGATCGAGGCCGACGTTGTACCAAGCAACACGGCTTCCCTTCGGATGTTCCGCAACGCCGGGTACGATGGCGACGCACCCCGGCTGACCAAGCGGCTGGTCTGAGGTATTACTCGCATGATCACCATCGCGTCCCGTCCCGTTGACCCTGATCACCGCCCCTATCTCATCGCCGAGATGTCGGGCAATCACAACCAATCATTGGAGCGCGCGCTGCAGATCGTCGAGGCCGCCGCACAGGCCGGCGCAGACTCGATCAAGTTGCAGACTTACACCGCCGACACCATGACGCTGGACGTGCGCAAGCCCGGCTTCGTGATCGAGGATGAAGGCAGCCTGTGGGCCGGCAGGCAACTGCACGAACTCTACCGAGAGGCACACACGCCGTGGGAGTGGCATCGCCCGATCATGGAGCGCGCAGCGGCGCTCGGGGTGCATTGTTTCAGCACGCCCTTCGACGAGACCGCAGTCGATTTCCTCGAATCGCTGAACGTGCCGGCCTACAAGATCGCATCGTTCGAGAACACCGATCTCCCGTTGATTCGCCGCGTGGCCGCCACCGGCAAGCCGATGATCATCTCCACCGGCATGGCGAGTGTGGCCGAGATCGATGAAGCCGTCCGTGCGGCGCGCGATGCAGGTTGCCGCGAGCTGGTGCTGCTCAAGTGCACGAGCACCTACCCGGCCACGCCGGAGAACTCCAACCTGCGCACCATCGCCCACATGCGCGAGCTGTTCGGCTGCGAGGTCGGCCTCTCGGACCACACGATGGGCTGTGGCGTGGCGGTGGCGGCGGTCGCCTGCGGCGCCACGGTGATCGAAAAGCACTTCACGCTGCGCCGCGCCGACGGCGGGGTCGATTCGACCTTCTCGCTCGAGCCGGACGAGTTCGCTTCGCTGCGCATCGAGACGGAACGGGCCTGGCAAGGTCTCGGACAGGTGCGTTACGGTACGACCGTGGCCGAAGAGAAGTCCAAGGCGTTCCGGCGCAGCCTGTACATCGCGCGCGACGTGAAAGCCGGTGACCTATTGACCAGCGAGAACGTTCGGGCCGTGCGGCCCGGCTTCGGCCTGCCGCCGAAGCACCTGGGGCAGGTGCTCGGCCGGCGCGTGAATCGCGACGTGGACGCGGGCACGCCCCTGGCCTGGGAGCTGCTGGGCTGATGGGCGTCACCGCTTCAGCCCTGCCGGACGTGACGGTGATCGTGCCGGCCTTCAACGCCACCGAGTGGATCGCGCAGACGCTGGAATCGATACAGGCGCAGACGCATGCGGCGACCGAGGTGCTGGTCGCCGACGACGCATCGACCGACGACACCGCGCGCATCATCGCCGAGTTCGCGGCGCGTGACACGCGCATCCGCCATCTGCGGCTGCCCGCGAACAGCGGTGGGCCGGCCGGTCCGCGCAACTTCGCATTGGCGCAGGCGCGAACGACATGGGTCGCGTTCTGCGACGCCGACGACCTGTGGCATCCACAAAAGCTGGAACTGCAGTTGCGCGTCGCCGAGGCAGAATCGGCCGACCTCGTGTGCACGGCGATCCGCGATTTCGCGCCGCCGCGGCCACCGGCACCATATCAACCGGTAGACCCCACCCGCCGGTTGTGCGTCGAGCGTATCGGGCTGTGGCGCCTGCTCGGCAAGAACATCATTCCCGGCTCGAGCGTGCTGTGCCGGCGAGTTCTCATCGCCGAAGCAGGCGGCTTCGACACAACGCGCGAGCTCGTCGCTGTCGAAGACTACGACCTGTGGCTGCGGCTGATCGAGCGCGGAGCAAAGGTCGTGAAGATCGAGCTGCCGCTGGTCGACTACCGGCGGCTCCCCAGCTCGCTGTCGGCGCGCAAGCTCCGCATGGCGCGGCGCGCAATGGGAGCCTTGCGGCGGCACTTTTCGCGACGCAGGCAGATGTGGCTGTTTCCGCTGGCGGCGCCCATGCTCATGGCAAGCTACGCTTTTCAAGCCATATACCTGCGCGTATGGCGCGGCCGCCTGTGAGGCGAGCCAGCTCTTAACCTGGACCATGCACCATGCGTGAAGGCGATTCGAGTCTCGTGACCGGGGGTGCGGGTTTTCTCGGCTCGCACTTGTGCGAGCGCTTGTTGCGCGAGGGGCGCGACGTGGTCTGCGTCGACAATTTCTACACCGGCACGCGCCGCAACGTCGAACACCTGATCGGACAGCCGCGCTTCGAACTGATGCGCCATGACGTGACGTTTCCGCTGTACGTGGAGACCGACCAAATCTACAACCTCGCCTGCCCCGCCAGCCCCGTACACTATCAGTTCGACCCGGTGCAGACCACCAAGACCAGCGTGCATGGTGCGATCAACATGCTGGGGTTGGCCAAGCGGCTGAAGGCGCGCATCCTGCAAGCATCCACCTCCGAGGTGTATGGCGACCCTGAGGTGCACCCGCAGACAGAAGACTATTGGGGCCGGGTCAATCCGATCGGCATTCGCAGTTGCTACGACGAGGGCAAGCGATGCGCGGAGACCTTGTTCTTCGACTACTGGCGACAACATCGGCTCGAGATCAAGGTAGCGCGCATCTTCAATACCTATGGCCCGCGCATGCATCCGAACGATGGCCGCGTCGTCAGCAACTTCATCGTGCAGGCGCTGCGTGGTGAAGACATCACGATCTACGGCGACGGGCAGCAGACTCGCTCTTTCTGCTATGTGGACGATCTGGTCGACGGCTTGGTGCGCCTCATGGCCACACCCGCCGAATTCACAGGCCCACTCAATATCGGCAATCCGGGTGAGTTCACGATGCTGGCACTGGCCGAGACGGTGATTCGCCTCGCAGGGAGTCACTCCAAGTTGAGCTTCAAGCCACTGCCTGCCGACGACCCGCGCCAGCGTCAGCCCGATATCGGGCTGGCCCATCAGGCGCTCGGCTGGGCACCGAAAGTCGAGCTGGAGGACGGGCTGCGCGAGACGATCGATTACTTTCGCAAGCGGCTGGCCGCCTGAGCGTCGTGGTTGACGCGGGCCAGCTCTCTCCATTGAGCCGGGGTCCTGGCAGTTGATGCGCACGACTCTCTCACGTGGCGCGCGCCACTTCTCGTATGTCCCGCTGCTCGGTTTGGCCGCGTTGGTGTCATTTGCCAAGCTCCTCATCTATGCACAGCTGACCGGCGTCGAGTCATTCGGGTCACTGTCGAAGATGTTGCTCGTATCGACGGCCTTTGGAATGGTTGGCAGCCTCGGCCTGCAGGCCGTGGCAAGCCGCGACCTGCCCGCCCTCTTCGCTCGTGGCCGCGCGCGAAGAGGTTTGTGGCTGCTGGCTCGCACGGCGGCTCTGACGACGTTGGTCGCGGCCATCGGGCTAGTGGCGGTCCTACTGGGAACACGGATGTTCGATCTGTCACCTCAGGAGCTGGCTCTGGGCCTCGTTCACGGTTGGAGTCAGCAGCTGTTTCTGCTCGCGGCTTTCGAGAGCCGCAGTCGGCTCGCCATGACGCGTTACGCTCGCGACATGCTGGCGCGCAGTGCCTCCGTGGCACTTGCCGGCGCTGCCGCAGCCGGCCTCGGAGCCGGCGCAACGGGCATCGCACTGGTCGAGATTCTCCTGACCATGCTGTTCGTAGCGCTGACCGCGCAGCGTGCACTGCGGCTCGCGAACCTGACTTGGGGTTGGCTCTTTGGCGCCGCGCGAGTGGATGCCGCGCCCATGCCTTGGACGCGCGCGTTGACGCTTCTGGCGAGCACGATCGCCATCTTCCTGTCGTTAAACGTGGACCGCTGGATCGCCGCAGAGGTTCTGCCGAAGCCGGCGTTCGGGCAGTACGCCTTCGCCTGGCTCGCGCTTGTGGTCGCTCAATCGTTTCAGAGCCTGCTGAACTCAAGCCTGCTGCCACTGCTCGCGCAGCGGCGGGCGCACGGCCAGGAAGCCAGCGCCTACCGGTTGACGCGGTTGTTGACTTTCGGCTTGCTTCTGACCGGCGGGACGGCACTCGCGCCGGTACTGTGGATGCTCAACTACGCCGTCGAATCGTGGATGCCGCAGTACAGCGCCGCTCTACCATTGATGCTGCCGCTGCTACTTGCAAGCCTGTTCCGCCTGGCCGACTTCTGGTCGAGCCTGCTGATCGTGATCGAGCGCGAGTCGACCCTGCTTGCGGGCCAGGCTTCGGCGCTTCTCGCGGTTCTCGTGGGATACGGACTCTATCTACATGCGACTGCGTCGGCTCCCACGTCGCTGTCGCTGGCATGGCTCGCGATGGCCAGCGCTTTCGCTTCGCACGGTGCCAGCGCGGCCTCGGTGATGCAGGCCACCCGCCGAGCGGCGGCCGAAGCCGCGGCCGTGCGCGGCTGATGGTTCACTTGCATACCGAGAAGATTACGCAAAGGGCCCCGTCTTGGCCCTGGTCGCTCGAAGCAACTTCATGCTTGTAGTACACATGACCCACGGCTGCACCGAAGAAACCGAGAATCTCATCGCACGATGCGATCCGATGCCTTGCGCCTGGTAGATAGCCCACGTCGCGGATGATTTCCTCCTGCGATAGGGGGCTGTATTCGACTCCGATCGCGACAACGCCGCCGGCTCGCGTAATGCGGACCACCTCCTGAGCGGCGCGGCGGGGGTCCTCGCTGTAGGCCAGCACCCAGCCGAGAATCACTGCGTCGAAGTGATCGGCGTTGAGTCCCGTGTCGTGCATGTCGCCGAGTCGCACCCGCGGAGAATAAGAGATCAGATCCAGCCCGGTGATCTGCCGCCATACGAAGCCGTGTGCGGCGAGGCTGAACAGCTCCCCCTCTGTGCGCGGCCCGATCGAGAGCACGCGCGCCTCGACCGGCAGGGCTTCGATCACCGACAGCGGCCGCACCAACAGATGTGAGCGATTCACCGCCAAGTCTCGCAAGCCCTTCAGATTGTGGGACACGGTGTTCGACGCCACTGGGGAGCTGACGGTGGTATTCGGGTCGTACGTCGCCAGCCGATGACGCAGCTGCACAAACCACAGGTAGCGGACAGCAACCACGGCATACCGGATCAGGTCGACCAGCAGCAACTGGTCCAAGGTGTGTCGCAACAGGCCCTTCACGCGCCGAACTTGACTTGGATTTGGCATACGGTTCGTTGGCTCGTTCGATGTGCCGTGCGTTATCGTTCTGGTTTGAACGGATGGGCCGGAAAACTCAATGCAGTGGATGCGCGATCTGAGTTACACCCGCGCGTGTGGGTGGCTGGTGCACTGGCCCTTGTTGGCGCTGGGCGTGCTGGTCTTCCGTGCGACTGGAAAGACGCCATGGCCCTCGTACTGGGCCATGAGGCGACTCTACTGCATCACCCGGGGACGGTCGAACCGGCTGCTTGTCCGCTTGCTGGGGAAGACATCCACCGTCGCGACGGAGTGGCCCGGCGTCTTGGGCCACCTCCCACACGCCGAGCTCAGCTCGCGCATCACTGACTTGGAACGCGACGGCTTCGTGGTCCTCGGCTCTCTACTGAGCGAGGCGGAATGCGACGAGCTGACCGCGTTCGCGCTCGCAACCCCTGGGAACCTGATTCCAACACCCGTCAGCGGCCCATTGCTGGCGCAGTTCGATCCAGCCGCCCCGAGGGCCGTGAAGTACAACCTGCCGGAATATCGCCTGGTAGAGCATCCGATCGTGCAGCGTCTGCTCGCGGACTCGTCGCTGCGCGAGCTGGCACGTCGCTACTTGGGCTGCGAACCTGTCAACGATCTCATCGCCATGTGGTGGAGCGCTCCGGCTCCTGGTCCGGCAAACTCGGAAGCGGCGCAGCTCTATCACTTCGACATGGATCGGCCACAGTTCCTGAAGGTCTTCTTCTACCTGACCGATGTGACACCGGAAACGGGGCCGCACTGCTACATCCGTGCGAGCCATCGAGACCGTCCGACAGCGCTCTGGAAGGACGGGCGCCACAGCGATTTTGCAGTCCTGTCGCAGCACGATTCAGCGCGTGAGGTCGAGATCTGCGCTGCCCGCGGTGTGGGAATGGCGGTCGACACCTCCGGCTTCCACAAAGGCAAACCCCTGAAGAGCGGCTACCGATTGATCCTGCAACTCGAATACACGTCCGCACTGTTCGGGCAGAGCTATCAGACATTGCGTGTGCCCGTCAGCAACTTTTGGCGCGAGCAGGCATCGGCATGCCCGGGGTACTACACGCGCTTCTCATTCGCTGACGATGCCGGCGGCTCCTCCGCATGAGTAGACGATTTCATCTCACAGCCTGACCGTCGACATGCGCATCGGATTCGCAAGCCTCTACGCGTGGCGACCGCACGTGGAACACATGCACTACCTGGCGCTGCTGGCGCAGCAGGCGGGTCATGAGGTTCGCTTTCTCGCCTGCGACGGCGACCTGCCCAGTTGCTACTCGCGTGAGATGCGGCCCGACAACGCGGCCTGGTGGGAATGCCTGAAGTGCCGCGCTGGCGCCAGCCGTTCATTTGCGGCTCACGGCGTCACAGGCATCGGCGCTCTCGCCGACCGCCGCTCGTCAGTTGAACCGCGATTCGCAGCGTGGGCGCGTTCAAGCGCAAACACGTTATGGCGCTTCGAGACTCCCGCCGAGTTCGCTGGCGAGCAGGCACAGCGCACTGCCGACGCGCTGGTGCCGGCCATCGCACGGACGTACGCGGCGGCGCTCCGCTGGATCGAGCGTGAGTGCCTTGATGGCGTGTACCTGTTCAACGGCCGCATGGACGTTACCCGCGCCGTTCTCGAAGCAGCACGCGACGCCGGCATTCCTTATGTCTCAGTCGAACGCTCTTGGTTTGGAGACGGCATCCAGTTGCTGCCTGGCGAAGATTGCCTCGGACTGCAGTCAATCGACCGGCTGGTGGCTCAATACAGCGAGTTGCCGCTGACGGCGCCCCAGGCGGCGCGCATTGCACGTCATGTGGCCTCGCGCTTCTTGCGCGTCAACACCACCGAATGGCGCGCCTACAACCAGCAGGCCATGCGCACACCTTGGCCCCGCCGCGGCAGCGGACCCCGTGTACTGATGCTGCCAAGCAGCCGAAACGAGTTTCACGGTCACCCGGATTGGGCAACGGCCTGGACAGAACCAACGGCTGCACTCGACGCCGTAATGTCGCATCTGAATCTCAGGGCCACCGATTGCGTGCTGCGCTGCCACCCGAACTGGGGTGAGAGTATTGGCCACGCCAGTGGCGAACGGCCGGAACGCTACTACACGGAGTGGGCAACCGACCGCGGCGTCCACGTCGTCGCGAGCGCCGACCCCGCCAGCACGCTGGGATTGATCGAGGAGGCAGACGCGGTCGTGGTGAACGGGAGCAGCGCAGGGCTCGAGGCCGGCGTACTAGGCAAGCAAGTCATTGCCATTGGGCCTTCCTGGTATCAGGCGGCCGGCTATGCAGATCGCGCCTATTCGGTGGCGGGGGTGACCGGCCTGGCGATGAACGCCTTGCAGACCACTTTCGAACGTGCAGCGACCAGCGACGAGATCGCCCGCCGCGCACTGCGCTTTGGCTACTGCATGGTGGGGCGCGCCCCTCAATTCACCTCCCATGTTCTGAGCACCTCTGCGGTGGATTTCTCTTACCCTGGCGGGGGCGATGCGGACAAGATCGAGCGCTTGCTGCGTAGCCAGACTTTGGAGGCCGAAGATGCGAGCTTCGCGCCGAGTACGAGCGAAGAAGATGCCGTTCTGGCGCAGATCGCGCAGCGCGACTGGGCCGCTCTGTTGACTGCCGCTCAAACGTCCACGCCGGAGCGCGCGGTGTCGTCGCCACTGCGCCGGCGGTGGTGGGCTCGATCTATCGGTCAGCTGCGGTCTTTGTGGCCGGTGGGCAGTCGATAGCTTTCGCACCTTGCCGTCTACTTGCAGGAGCCCGGGAGAAACTGCGCAGGCACATCCACCGTAGCGCACTTCCACATCGCGATCTGCGACCCTTGATGGTTGCTTGCAGTGTCGACCTTAATCGGGGTCGCGCCGGTGACGTCGGCGTACGGCGTCAGCGTGATCGACTTGCCGTCGAGCGTCGAGTCGCCGAAGGTGTTCGTCGTTGTCTTCACCGTGATGACGCCGTTTGCGTCGGTGGCCACGCTCAGCACATACTTCGTCGGCGCGCTGCCAGCACCGGTGGCGTTGGCCTCACAGCCCCAGTTGTTGACAGATCCGGTTGAGCTCGTGTTCATTGTCTGGACCGCCTCGGTTATGGACGTGCGGCACTGTGAGGCGGCCAAGATGACTTCCGACATGCGGGCCTTCTTGGTGTAGGTTTGGTACGCTGGCAACGCAACCGCCGCCAGGATGCCGATGATCGCGACGACGATCATCAACTCGATTAGCGTAAAACCTTGTTGAGCACGCTTCATGAAGATTCCTTCTAGGTACTGGAGTGTGCTTTCACACGCGAAGGCCGTGCCGAGCAGTGGATTGCATTTCCGCGCGACTTTCGCCAGAAAACCCGACGCAAATTGTCACAATCTAGCGTTTGCCGCGGGGCGCGGGCAGGCGCATCGCGGCGAAGTGACTTGATCTGCCATACCGGCCGCTCGCGGCTGCGCGCCCAATCCCCGTCCGCACGTCGTCAACGCGAATCTCCGGACGCGAGTTCCGGGTGAATTTGCTGCAAGGCCTGCCAAGCAACCTTTGCCTCCATGCAGTACTTCGGCGAATGGAGCCCACACAATTTCTCCAAGATGATGACGCCCTCTCTTGAATGCCCATTCAACGCCAACGCAGACGCGTAGCGAAAGAGGGCTCCCGGAAACGCATTCGCCTCGACCACGCGCCTCATGACATCGAGCTCCGCTTCGCTCATGCCGGTACGGGGCTGCGCCGTCCCGAAGTCGAGTAGCGCAAGCTCCGCATCCAGAAGTTGAACCTGCGGACGCGGTGCGCTGCTGACCTTATCGAGTCCGACGCGTGTAGCGACGAATCGCTGCACGCGGGTGGACGCTTCGACCTCAACATACTCCATCGTCACCCATGCCATCACCGCGCAAGCGATCGCGAGGGGGAACATGAGGGTCGCGCGCGGGGCAGCCGGCAACGGATCAGCCGATTCGCCGCCTTCGGCAATGCCCATGAGGATCCCAGCCGGAATCAGGAAGTAGGCGTAGTTGAGTGGGTACTCCACCAGCGCGTGCAACCACACGGTGGCCACGGCAAGCAGAACCGCCCAGTTCGCGCCTCCGCTACAGGACCGCAGCCGACACACAAACCACCACCCGAGTCCCGCCGCTATGAGCAGGCCCAGCGGCCAACCATTCCACAACAGCAGGTCAAGCACCACGTTATGGGCACTCTTGTCGTATTCGTGGATCGGCGGAAAGTCCAGCACTGTCGTGAGTTGCGCCTGGCCAGACTGGGTCCACCCGTAGCCGAACCATGGCCTGTACCAAGTAGCGGCCAACATCATGGGCCACAGTTCGCGGCGACTGCCCCGCCCCAGCTGAAGCGAGGGACTGCCGCTGAGCAACAACAAGTCGTTCAACGGACCCCAGAGAGCCACCCCAAGCACGAACAAGACGGCGGCGATGCCCAGCGCCGCGGACGACGTGCGCAATCCCACTCGCCGGCGCATGAGGAGGCTACCGGCAATGGCGACGCCGACGAACAACCAAGCGGTGCGTGACTGCGTCATGATTAGACCAAAGGCCAGCAACGCGACACCCAAGCCTGCGGCCAAGCCCGCGATTCGTCGGGTTTCATAGGCAAACACGAACCCTGTGACACCGAACGCAAGCAAGGTCGCCAAGTGGTTCGGCTGAGCGAAGTTGGCGAATGGTCGGGCGTCCGCGGACAGGTCGGCGATCCAAAGATTGGGCATTCCGACCGATTGCCACTGCATCAGAGCCAGCGCGACGGCGACACACGCGCCAACGGCCAGTGTGGTCATGATCGACGGCACCAGCGCTCGATCCTGACCCAAGCGTGCGAGGCTTGCGCCGGTCACCAAAGCGAGCGCGAAGCCAAGCAAGTACAAGGCCGCAAGCACTGCCGTCGAATTGAAAGGTATGAGCCCGAACCCACGCTGCAGCAGCGGCACGCTAGCGATGCCCAGCGCGAGCATCGCGAGCCGTGGCCAAATGACTCGAGGCGACATGGCTGCGACCGCCCAGGCAATCAGTGCTCCGCCCGCTGCAGCGCACAACTCCTGCTGGAATGCGACCCAGGGGGGATAGTGCCCGGGCAGCTGCCAGGACAGCCCGAGGGTCAAACAGCCGAGCAGAAATACGGACTGCGGGAGAACGGAACGACGTGCTTGCACCGGGGTTCTAGCTCCGCGAGAAGTTCGAAAGTGCAAAAGGGCGCCATTGGCGCCCTTTTGCGACGCGCGACCGTCAAGCGGCCGCGCTGACGCTGCTTACTTGCAGGAGCCCGGGAGAAACTGCGCAGGCACGTCGACCGTAGCGCACTTCCACATCGCGATCTGCGACCCTTGATGGTTACTTGCAGTGTCGACCTTGATGGCGGTCACGCCGCCGACGTCGGCGTACGGTGTCAGCGTGATCGACTTGCCGTCGAGCGTCGCGTCGCCGAAGGTGCCGCTCGTCGTCTTCACCGTGATGACGCCGTTTGCGGTGGTCTCAACGCTCAACACATACTTCGTCGGCGCACTGCCAGCACCGCCTACGTTTGCTTCGCAGCCCCAGCCGTTGGCCGAGCCGATCGACGAGGTGTTCATCGTCTGAACCGCCTCGCTGACGGATGTGCGGCACTGCGAGGCGGCCAAGATGACTTCCGACATGCGGGCCTTCTTGGTGTAGGTTTGGTACGCCGGCAGCGCAACCGCTGCCAAGATGCCGATGATCGCGACGACGATCATCAATTCGATAAGGGTGAAACCTGCTTGAACGCGACGCTTCATGGTTGACTCCTGAGGGTTTGGGGGTGAGGCAGGGAGCATGGATGCAGAGCCCGTGCCACCCCGAATCCCCCGAAAAGCCGTGTGATTCGGCTCCAGACCTGACACAAAGAGTCACACAGGCATTGCCGCTGGTTCGATCGCCGTCACAGGTGACACAAAAGGTCACAGTGCGCTGCAGCATCAACCCAGCCGCATCACCTGCCCGGTCGCCAGCGCGTGAATCCGATGCGCGCTGCCGAGCTGCCCGATCTGCGTCATCACCGCTTCCATCTCGCCCGGCTTGATGTGCGTGATGTGCACGTCGACGCTGCCGGGCAGCTGCGCCAGCTCGACGCCGAGCGCCGCAGGGCACAGGTGGCGGCTGATGCGCGCGAGCTGGCGTTCTTCGTCGCTGAAGGCGGTCTCGATGACCAGGTGGGCGACCTTCAGCTGGCGCAGCCGCTGCCACAGCGCCGGGTTCGGGCCGGTGTCGCCGGTGAAGACCCACCAGCCGCGCGCTTGACCTTGGTCCTCGCCCATGTCGACCGCGAAGCCGACCGCCGGCACGGTGTGCGAGGCGCTCAGCACCTCGATGCGCTTGCCGGCCAGCGTGAGCAGCTCGCCGACCGCGAACGGCACGAGTTCGAGGATCGGCTCCTCGGCGCTGGGCAGGCGCGTGAAGTCGGGCCAGATCACGCCGTTGAAGATGTGCGTGCGCAGCGCCGCAATCGTTTCGGGCAGCGCGTGGACCTGGATCGGCCCGCGGCCGGCGGCGCTGCGCAGGCGCATCACGCCGTCGGCGAGCAGCCCGATCGACAGCACGTGGTCGAGGTGCGAATGGCTGATCAGGATGTGGTCGATGCGCGCCAGCGCCTCGAGCTCGAGGTCGCCGACGCCGGTGCCGGCATCGATCAGCACGTCGCCGTCGAGCAGGAAGGCCGTGGTCTTGCAGCCCGCGGCGATGGACCCGGAGCATCCGAGTACGTTGAGGATCATTTGCTCTCGAAGGTGTGGGCCCCGTCCCAGTCGGCGGGCGGAGGCGTGGCGCGGTAGTGATCGGTGCGTTCGCCGAGCTGCCGGTACAGACCGGCGAAGGGCGACTCAGGATACGCCGTCAGCAGCCCCTGCAAGCGGGTCTGCGACGCATCCCAATGTTGCAGCCGGTGGGCGGCCAACGCAAGCAGCCAAAGTCGCATTTCTTCGTCGAACCGCGCGGCACGCTCGGCGGGTATCGACGCCGGCGTGAAAAGCGTCACGGGCTTGCGCTTGCCCTTGACTCGAACCCGGTCAACCTCGACCCAGCGCCAGACCTCGCCGGCCGCCAGCGGCGCGGGCTCGGCCGCGGCGTCGCGGGCGGCTTCGCCGACCAGAATATCGACGCCGTAGTGCCGCGTCAGCCCCTCGATGCGCGACGCGAGGTTCACCGCGTCACCCATCACGGTGTAGCTGCGGCGCATGCTGGAGCCCATGTCGCCGACGCAGACAATGCCGGTGTTCAGGCCGATCCCCAGGCCGATCTCGGGCAGGCCGCGGGCGCGCAGGTCGCTGTTCAGCGCCGCCAGGCGCTGCGTCATCGCGAGCGCCGCGCGGGCCGCGTTCGCGGCGTGGGCCGGGTCGTCGAGCGGCGCGCCCCAGAAGGCCATGATCGCGTCGCCGATGTACTTGTCGAGCGTGCCGCGCTGTGCGCGGATCGCCGCGGTCATCGTCGAGAAGAAGCTGTTGACGAGGCCGCGCACGTCTTCGGGCGGCAGCAGCTCGGAGACGCGGGTGAAGTCGCGCATGTCGCAGAACATCACCGTGAGCTCGCGGTTCTCGGCGCGCATGTTGTAGCGCCCCGGGTCGCGCGCCATCTCGGCGACCAGCTCGGGCGGCACGTAGGTGCCGAACAGCCGCGCCAGCGAGCGCCGGCTGCGGCCTTCGACGATGTAGCCCCAGATCGTCGTGCCGAAATAGATCAGCCCGGTCAGCAGCAGCGCCGACGCGAGCGGCAGCAGCAGATCGTTGACGCGATAAGCCCACAGGTTGGTCGCGATCAGCAGCGCGCTCAGAAACGCCGCGAGCTGTGCGCCGCGCACCGCCGGCAGCCGCGGCAGCGCCCAGACGAGCACCGTCGCGATCAGCAGCAGCTGCAGCACCTCGAAGCCGCTGGCCCAGTCGGGCTGCACCGGCAGGCGGTTGTCGAGCAGGCCCGACAGCAGGCTCGCATGCACCTCGACACCGGGATAGACGTCGTCGACCGGCGTCGAGCGCTGGTCGTAGTTGCCGGGCGCGGTGCTGCCGACCAGCACGAGCTTGTCCTTGAGGTGATCGGGCGCGATGCGGTGCTGCAGCAGGTCGGTCGCCGAGACGTATTCGAACGAGCCGCCATGCGGCCCGCCCGGGCCGCGAAAAGGCACCCGCACGCGCACCCGTTCGTCGACGGCGATGGCCTGCGACGCAGCGCCCTGCCGCAGCAGCAGGCGCTGCAGCGCGCTGTAGTCGCGCGGCAGCCAGCCTTCGGACGGGAAGCCCGGCAACACCGCCGGGCCGCCGGTGTAGACGCGGTACATCGCGAGCGCGAGCGGCTCGTAGTGCCGGCCGTCGAACTCGCTGATCATGGGGACCGCGCGCACCAGGCCGTCCGGGTCGGGCATGTTGTTGAAGTAGCCGGCAATCGGCGCGGCATTCGCGAACACCGGCAGGTTCGCGGCGAAACCATCCCAGCGCGTGAACGCGATGTGGCGGCCCCGCAGCAGCGCGGCATCGAACACCGGCGGCGGCAGCACCCCGGTGCGGCGGCCATCGCGGGCGTTCGCGAGGTAGTAGCCGAGGACCACGTTGCGGCCCTGCAGCGCGCGCGCGAAGCGGGCGTCGAAGTCGAGTTCGGCGCGCAGCGGCGTCAGCGCGGCGGCGATCGCCGGCGAGCTCGTCGCGAGGCGCTCGAGCGCCGGCAACCCGGAGCTGGTGTCGGCCTCGGCGAACAGCACGTCGAAGCCGACGATCGCGGCGTGCTGGTTCGCGAACAGCTCGTCGGCCAGCGCCGCCATGCGGTCGCGGCTCCAGGGCCAGCGGCCGACTTCGGCGAGGCTCTTCTCGTCGATGTCGACGATGACGATGCGCGGGTCGGCGCTGCGCGGCATGAACGCGCGCAACCGCGCATCGGCGACCGCGAGGTCGAGCTCGGTGACGAAGCGCAGCGGCCGCAGCCCGGTGGCGTGGCCCAGCGCGGCGAGCAGCACCGCAAGCAGCAGCAGCGCGCGCAGTGCGCGCCACAGGCCGGAGCGCGAGGTCATTGGCCGGCGGTGCTCACGACCCGGACCCGGGTCGTCTCAGGCCAGCGCCGGGCCGCCCCAAGCGGCCTGAGCTCCCCTCGGGGGACGGCGCCGCAGGTGCCCAGGGGCCGTCATTGCTCAGGCTTGCACGAACTGCATCTGCGTGCCGGCAAGCTCGATCACGTCGCCGTTTTTCAGGTGCACGGTTTCGCCGACGACCGGGTTGCCGTTGACGGTGGGTTGCAGCGCGCCTTCGACGTGCGCGAGCACGTAGCCGCCCGGCCGCTTCGTGATCGAGGCGACCTGCACGCCGGGCTTGCCGACCGTCGTGACGACCTTGGTCAGCGCGACCTCGCGCCCGGCGGCCGCGCCGTTGAGCACGCGGATCGATGCGGGAATCGTCGAGGCGCCGAGCGACCCGAAGCCCGATGCGCCGAAGCCGGTGTTCTGCGCCTGCCCCGGCTGGCCGGGAGGCGCCGGCGGGCGCTGACCGGGCTTCATGATCATGGTCTTCTCGTAGTCGGTGCCGTCCTCGACCATGAACTTGATCTTGTACTTGCCGATCTCGACCGTGTCGTTGTGGCTGAGCAGCTGCTTCTTGATGGCCTTGCCGTTGATGTAGGTGCCGTTGGTGCTGTTCAGGTCTTCGATGAAGACATCGGCGCCGACCATCTGCAGCACCGCGTGTTCGCCGCTGACGGCGAGGTTGTCGATCACGATGTCGTTGTAGGGACGGCGGCCGAGCGTGGTCTTGTCCTTGGTGATCTGCACTTCCTTGATCACCACACCATCGAGCGATACGACCAGTTTGCCCATGCTTTTGACCTCTTGTGTCTAAGTCTTTGCCCGCTATTCGGTACGCGCCCCTCAGCGGCGAAACGGCCACCAGGACCGGCTCGGCCCGACGCTCCCTCGGACACGCGCCAGCACCACCGAAATATTATCCTTGCCGCCCGCGTCGTTGGCCGCGTCGATCAGCGCATTGGCGGCCTCGGGCAGCGTCTCGACGCCCGCCATCAGCTGCGCGATGCTCTCGTCGTCGAGCATGTCGGACAGGCCGTCGGAGCATAGCAGGTAGGTATCGCCGGGCATCACCTCGTGCAGGTGCGTCTCGAGCAGCACCGTGTCTTCGACGCCGACCGCGCGCGTCACCAGGTTCTTGTTGGCCGAGAACGCGGCCTGCTCCGGCGTGATCAGGCCGGAGTCGATCTGCTCCTGCAGCAGCGAGTGGTCGTGCGTGATCTGGGTCAGGCGCGAGGCCCGCAGGCGGTACGCGCGCGAGTCGCCGACATGCCCCATCAGCAGCCGCGAATCGCGGAACACGCCGACGACCAGCGTCGTGCCCATGCCGGCGTACTGCGGGTTGGAGTTGGCGGCGTTGAAGATCGCGCGGTTCGCGTTGTCGACGCAGATGTCCATCGCGCGGCGCACATCGGTGTCGGTGGCGCTGTCGGAGGCCTCGGCGAGCCAGCGGCCGAGTTCGGACTTGATGAACGAGGTCGCCATGCCGCTGGCGACTTCGCCGGCGTTGTAGCCGCCCATGCCGTCGGCGAGCACGACGAGCGCGGTGGCTTCGTCCACCGCGACCGAATCTTCATTGTTGTTGCGCGCGCGGCCGGTGTCGGTGGCGCAGAAGAACTCGAGTGTCATGGACGGGGCGTTTGCAGGCATGAGACCTCTGCTCAGAGCTCGGCATTGTGCCTCGGATCGACGGGGGCAAGCTTCGCCGTGGCCTCGAATCCGGGCGTTTCGGGTTCGTGGGTCACACCGGTCTGAGGGGGTCGCGGCGGCGGCATCGAATCCATCAGCGCGGCAACCGCGAGCAGGTCGGCAGCCATCTGGTGGCCGTCGGCGTAGCGCACCTCGGGCCGCTTCTCGAGCGCGAGCGCGACGACGTTGGCGAGCGCCTCCGGCAGCTCGGGCCGCAGGCTGCGCACGTCGGGGGCCGGCGCGTTGACGATCTGGTTCATCAGCTCGGCCATCGACTCCGAACGGTGCGGCAGCGCGCCGGTGAGCAGCTGGAACAGCATCACGCCGAGTGAGTACAGGTCGGTGCGGCCGTCGACCCGGCGCCCCGCCATCTGTTCGGGCGACATGAACGACGGCGTGCCGAGCACGAGGCCGGTCCGGGTGCGGCAGGCGTCGGCGATGCGCGCGATGCCGAAGTCGGTGACCTTCACCGAGCCGGCCGACGGATCGATCATCACGTTGGCCGGCTTCACGTCGCGATGCACGACGCCCTGCGCATGCGCGTGCGCGAGCGCCTGCGCGACGCGCGCCAGCGTGCGCAGCACGACCGGCACCGGCAGCAGCTTGCCCGGCAGCGTGTAGCGCAGCAGGTCGTGGCCGCCGACGAACTCCATCGCGATGAAGGCCAGGCCCTGATCCTCGCTGGCGTCGAAGATCGTCACGATGTCGGGGTGGCGCAGCCGCCCGGCCATCTCGGCTTCGCGAAAGAAGCGCGCCCGCGCCTCGGCGAGCTCGCTGCCCTCGAACTCGCGCGACAGCGCCATCGTCTTGATCGCGACAGGGCGACCGATCTGCGGATCGTGACCGAGATAGACCGTGCCCATCGAGCCGCGCCCGAGCTCGCGTTCGATGCGGTAGCGGCCGAGCGTCGCGCGGTCGGGGCGCAGCGCCGGCGCGGCGGCGGTCAGGGCCGGCGC